>JBEKQR010000449.1:0-3636 GCA_049519515.1 Candidatus Korobacteraceae bacterium | reverse complement strand
AATTGTAAGCACAAACTTGTTCTCATCCTCGTCTTGTAACGCAACGTCTATTTCCCCGTTCATCCTTGGCGTAAAAATACCCTTACCGTAACTCCCTTCAAGCTTGCTAAAAACACGATCAAAGGCGGCCTGATCTGCGGACATACTTGTGCCTCGGCCAATTCGGGAGCCGACAAAAACCAACGTGGCGTTCATCTCTTTAACCCTCCTCCCCGAAAAAACAATTGTTCCGATGTTCAACGATACTCGACGGTCATATGTCGGCGTCTCGCGCCGCACCGACGACATTCATCGCCCACCCAATTGTGGCGATTATGAAAACTCCTTCCAAAAAGGCGACCGATCCAGCAGAGAGGAGCCAGAAGTCTCATCAGGAATCTCCTTTCCATTTCTGAATGGCTGAAATTGTACTGCTCGGGAGTGACTTTGCAAGCCCAGAATTGCCTCGGCAAACTCAGGGAACGGATGCTTCCCGCGCTCCCGCATAAGCAAATCGCGATACCCTCACCGAGAAGCGCTTGAACGGATGAATTCTTCGTCCACGGCATTTTGTTCAAGAGCCCTGGAAAAGCGGTCAGCAGTTGCCCGGCGTTTTCTCGCGTGGGGGCCTGGTAGCGACGATGGCTGCCGCCTTCTTGGCGGTTAGGGTGGCATACCGCTGCCCGTTCTCTTGGGCCTTCCTGGAGCATTCCATAAGCCGGTCGGTGATCTGCTCCGGCGGATGGCCCCAGGAACTTGCGATCATGGCGAAGGCGAAATCCGTGCGGCTCACGTCCGGCGCAGCCCCTGCACGGTTGGGCGGCGCGCGGTTGAGGCATTTCTGGTAGCTGGGCCAGCGGGCGGTTGTGGTGGTGCGGAAAGTGTTGCCCAAATTGTTGCCCAAAACGGTGCCGACTGCGCCCAAATGATGCCGTTTTACCCTACGAATGCCGCCGGAAATCGTTGAAAACACATGTAGGCAGGTGCTGTGGAGAGGATTACGAATCGACTGCTCTACCAACTGAGCTACGTCGGCTTGAAAGTTGATTCTAATGGAGTTGCTGTGATTATCGCAACTCCCTCATTGCACATTTATTGCACATCCACATTTCGTTGCACATTCAGGCGGGAGAATTGCTCCATAGCCTCGACTGACTGCCAAGTTTTCAAGATCAATGATACCGCCCTTCTGCCCGACGAAAAAGAAGCCGTACTCTGGCTTCACGGCATCGAGCAGATCACGAAGTTGCGGGATGATCGGAATGACGCCGGGTTCCACGTCATCTTCTCCGGTCTTGGTGTGGTCTTTCAAAATCGTTTCCCACACCGTCCGGCTGATGGCGAATACATCTCCCCGATCATCATCCTTCATCAGGCCTCTGACCTCGCCCTGACGCAGCGCAGCGTAGGCAGCGACTCCAATCAGAGCCCGGACGATCTTACGGGAGATGGAGGCGGTGTACTTCGTCCCGTCCTCCTTCTCCACCACAATTGGACCCTCTCCGGCAAAAGCAGCAAGGTGTTGCTGGATTTCGCAATCGCTGGCAAGCATCCGTTCTGCGGCATGTGGCGAAGGACTGTCTTTGGGGTTAAAATAGCCACCCTATAGCCAAACACAACATGAGGGTGCGATGACTGGACTTGCCGTTACTAGTGCACGGGTCCGAGGATTTGATGGATTACAGGATGTCATAATCCGCGATAGAAAAATCGCCGATATTTCGTCTGCCGGTAAGAACTCGACCAGTGCGGTTCAACAGATCGATGCCGAAGGCGGTTGGGTGTATCCGTCTTTTGTTAATTGCCATACGCACCTAGACAAGGCACTGATGACTTGGGCTGCTGAGCGGTCGCAGTATGTTGGAGGCAAGGAAATCGGGTCGATGGCAGCCGTGAAACGCGGACTTACTGCCGATAACGTCGTGGAACGGGGCTCGAAGGTGGTAGAAGCTGCAATAACAACAGGAACCACACATATCCGAACACATGTTGATGTCGATCCAATTGTAGAACTGAGGGGAATGGAAGGAGTCTTGCAGCTAAAAGAACGCTTTTCGAACCATGTTCAAATTCAAATCGCCGCGTTTGCACAAGAAGGATTCGAGTATGCCCCCACAATGAAAGACCTCATGAGGGAGGCAGTCCGAATGGGTGCGGAGGTCGTGGGTGGGAAGCCTACAGCCGATACCAATTGGCGAAAACATATAGATGTCCTGTTCGACATTGCGGAGGAGTTTCACTGCGAATTGGACGTGCATGCAGATACAAATATAGAGAAGGATTACGCAAAAGACGTTTCGGAGCATTCGGGTGAGCGTGTTTACCCGAACGAATTAGAGGCGGTCTACCTGGCTCAAAGGGCAATTGATCGCGGAATGCAGGGGCACGTTACGGCGAGCCATCTTTGCGCCCTGGATTGTCTGCAACCGGCACTGCGGGACAACGTCATTGGCTTATTGGCAGAAGCCAAAATCGGTGTAATCACCATGCCTTCGGTTTGTCTCTACACCATTGCACGGGGTGATACTCACAATATCCGAAGAGGCTGCGCACCAGCTAGAGAATTGCTGCGGGCTGGAATCTGCACTGCATATGCGACCGACAACATCGGCGATGCTTTCAATCTCTACAGCAATCCGAACATGTTGGCTAACGGGTGGCTCGCTGCCATGACATATCAAATGAAAACTGTGGCGGAGATTCAAACGGTAATGGACATGGGAACGTTGAATGCCGCTGAGATAATGAAGTTAAAAGACTACGGATTGAAGCCTGGGGGTGATGCAAGCTTCATGGTCTTTGAAGGTTCAGACTTCTATGACAGCTTTGTAAACATTAGACAGCCCAAATTGGTGTTCCGTTCTGGCCGCCTCGTCGCGAGGAATACCGTGCAGAGCACAATTGTTCATTGAGCGCAACATCAGTGATATCCATGAGAACCGAGTGACACAAGATGGCAGATAACACGATTAGCCCCGAACACCCGTTCCCCAGGTTTAGCGAGCAGGAAATCAGCCGTCGTTACGCCGCAGTGAGACGGCAAATGGAAAAGCTTGATCTGGACATTCTTATCGTAGCTGGAACTTCGGCTCGATGGAATGAAAAGAATGCAAACATTCGGTATTTTACGGAATGGGCGGACAGAGAAAGCACCGTCGATTATTTGCTGATCCCAAGAGAAAGTGAGCCAACCTTGTTCATATGGCTAGGAATTCGCCTGTTCAATGCGAAGTTGGCTTCCTCTATTCGTGACATCCGAGGAGCTCACCCTAATCAAGCTGAGGCGTTAGTTGACCGAATTAAAGAACTAGGCGCTGAGTCCGGAAAGATTGGCATAGATGGATACGATAGATACATTTTCATACCGCATAATCATTTCTTGAAACTTCAGGAAGGACTGCCAAAAGCGCACCTTCAGAACGTCACCGGAATAGTTGAGTCGTTGCGTGCTATCAAAAGTCAAGAGGAAATCGGGTTTCTCCAGAAGGCATGCGAGTTAGCAGACCGCGCCTGCTATGCGGTTGCCGACCTGCTCAAGCCCGGAATGAAAGACTATGAAGTCTATGCAATTATTGAGAATGCAATCCTAAGCGGCGGCGGCGAGGCACCGCTGCTGACCCTGGTTGCCTCAACGAGCATGGAAAATCCGACGTTGCC
>JBEKQR010000448.1:0-3657 GCA_049519515.1 Candidatus Korobacteraceae bacterium | reverse complement strand
AAAGTGGGGTGTCCACCCGGCAAACGCTATACCGGCGTTTGCCGGACGGAAGCCGTGATCCCCGGCGAGCCTGTTCATGGCTTGCCGGGGGGAAGCGTGTTACCGCCGCGCTCTCTTCTTCGCCGCCTTCTTGGCCTTCTTTTTGGCGGGCATTTTTTTGGCTGCTTTCTTGGCTGGCTTCTTTTTCGCGGCCTTCTTGGCAGCTTTCTTGGGCGCTTTTTTTACTGCCTTCTTGGCGGCTTTTTTCGCCGGCGCCTTCTTCTTGGCCGCCTTCTTAGCGGCCTTGGCCGGAGGCTTGCGCGGGGCCTTGCGCGCCGGTTTCTTTTCTACAACGCCCTCTGTAATGACAGCTTCGCCTACGCCGATGACCACGCCGGGCTCAACCGCCGGGTGAGATTCTGGCGGCAATCCGCCCGCTTCCTCTTCTTCCTCTTCTTCCTCGTCGTAATCCTCTTCTTCTTCCATGTTCTCGTTGTAAGCGCTGCCTTCGCCGTAATCGTCCATTTCGTCGTCACGGCCCTTAAGATTCTCGTCCGAAAACGCCATGTGTCCTCCTGATTAAACTGCCGCCTCCGCCATGCGGAATGGCTAGAGCAACGGATACATCACGACTGATAGCCTTCCCATCCGGCTCCGCCGGCGAAGATGACGGCATCGCCGAAACGTGCGAGACAGTATGCGGAACAAAATACACTTGCTTGCGATGGGATGCAAATGTAACACGCATTGATTGACGCGATTGGAACCCAGGTTGGAACGGGCGCGCCCGCGCTTCCACCCCAGCCAGCGCAACTACGGCGCTTGCCGGGGGCCCCGGACCGCCATCCGTACCTCTTTTCGGGTCAGACTTGCGACCATTCCGGCGACGGCAACCGCCGGCCATGCCGCAATCGCCCCCCATGGCCGGGGTGGCCGTGCGGGGTAACGCGAACCACGAGGTTGTGTTCTCCACCCCGACACTTGCCAGCCCGCACCGGCGTAGATATTTATATCCTGCTGATTATATGAGACTTACAGTCGAAGAAGAAACCGCTTGCCTGGTTTAGGAGACCACGATTGTATCGGCAGGCTCTTTTTGGGCGCGGTCTTTCAGCGTGGTCTGCTGGTAAGCGTAGTAGATGCGGTGGATGACGGTAATGGTGGAGAGCACGGCCAGGACCCAGAGAACCGGAGCCATGCGATTGAACATTGCCCCGATGATGACTAGCACGATGCGTTCCGGACGCTCCATGAAGCCGACCTTGCACTTCTCGATCATGCACTCGGCCCGCGCCCGGGTGTAGCTCACCATTAGCGAGCTGGTCATGACAAAGGCGACCAATACGACGTAGAAGAAGCGGTGGGCGCGGGCGTAATAAACCAGCAAGCCGAAGAACAGGACCACGTCGCTGTAGCGGTCGACGACCGAATCGAAGAACCCGCCGAAGTCGGTCACCTGGTTGGTGGCGCGGGCCACGCGGCCATCCACCATGTCGAAGATGCCCGCCCCGATGATGACCACCGCCGCCAGGCGAAACAGCAACGGCTGATTGTTGTCGGCGCTGGCCAAGCCGAACAGCAGGGCGGCCCCGGCATTGATGAGCAGGCCGATAAAGGTGAGCACGTTGGGCGAGATTCGCCTTAGAGCCAAGCCGTTGACGATCCGGTGGAGCACAGCTCCACAGCCGCGGCCCACTGCACCCGTCCAAGTCATTGTGCCTCGTCGTGAATCGTGGTCAGTTTCAGAATCTCCAGCTCCCGCTTCCCGGCCGGGGTGACCACGGTGGCGGAATCGCCTTTCTTTTTACCCATTAACGCCCGGCCAATGGGAGAAGTGGTCGAGATGAGGCCGTTGCTGACGTCGGACTCCTCGCTGGTAACCAGTTTGTACTCGATCTCCTCGTCTTTACTACTATCATAAACCAACACCTTGGAGCCAAGTCCGGCGCGATCACGAGGAATATTGTTCATATTTACCAGGGAGAGATCGGCCAGCCGCTTTTTGAGCTGTCCCAGGCGGGCCCGGACGTACTCCTGGCGCTGCCTGGCCATGTGATATTCGGCATTTTCGCTAAGATCGCCAAGCGCGACCGCTCTTTTCAGTTCCCTGGGAAGTTCCACGCTCAATTCGTGTTCGAGAGTTTGGATTTCCTCTTTGAGCTTTTTCTTAATGTGCTCTGGCATCCTCTTAAAACCCGCAGACAATCACACTTAATTATACCGCCCCGGATGTACCGCCTCGGGGCGCGCTTCCAAGCGCATAAGGCGAAAGCCCCAGCCGCGGAGCTACTTACGCCACGGATGGATTGCCCCATGCAGTACCGCCCGTATATACTTTGAACAGGACGGTGCGGGCGTGGCGGCTGCGCTCGCTAGCCGAAAGGGCCGTTGGATTGCATGACTCCTTTATGCTTTGGTATCGGTGATAAAGTCGTATACCCCAATCATGGCGTTGGCGTTATCGAGCAGATCAGCAGCCGCAGCGTGGGAAACTGCGTCGAAAGATTCTACCTGCTACGCATCAAATCCAGCAGCTTGAAAGTCATGGTTCCCTTCCAGAACGTGGCCAGCGTGGGCTTGCGCCGGGTGGTGAAAAACGGGGAGATCCAGAAAATTCTGGACTATCTCACCAACGGCGAGTGCGAATCCCATGCCGACTGGAAATACCGCTTCAAGGAAAACTCGGAGAAGATGCGCACCGGCTGCCTCATGGAAGTGGCCGCCGTTCTGAAGAGCCTGGTGCAGCTCAGCCAGCAGAAGCCGCTCAGCTTCCGCGAGAAAAAGATGCTGGAACGGGCCCGCTACCTGCTGGTCAGCGAATTGGCCATGGCCCGCAACTGGGAGGAGGGCGACGTGGAAGAGGAGCTTCGCCGGGCGCTGGCGAAGTGTAAACTGCGTTTTCCCGAGGCCTCCGTCGCCGAAGTCTGAGCTCACCCCGCTTTCACCCGGAAAAGCAACCCGCCGCTGTAGCTGCCCAGCCGTCGAACCCGTCCGCCCCGCAAACCTCGACCGGGCCTTGCGAATCTAAGTTCGGCATGGCCGGCATGCTGCACATCTTCCGCCGCCGCATTGCCAATGGCGGCGAAATCTACCAGGTAAATTTCACCCTTACCGGCGGCACCTTCGCCAAGGTGTTTGCCACCCCCGAGGAGCTTGATGAGTTCCTTGTGACCGGCATCGCCCTGGATCCCTCGGACGTTGACGCCGTATGGCAGGATATAAACCGCGCAGGCAATACTGTTCTCGATGAGGTGAGCATCTCCCCGCAGCAGGCCGCCGCCCTGGGCATGAGCCACGCAGACGTGGACTTCTGACACTAAGTTTCGAGTTTCAAGTTTCGAGTTTCGCGAAGCGTCCGGAATAACGAAGGGCACGAAGGGGCACGGAGGTCAGGTCTCAAAGTTTCAAGTTGTAAAGTTTCCAATGTTTTCAGAGTTTAATTGAATCTGGTGAATCGTGCCCTTCCTGAAACTTTGAAACTCTGAAACCTTGAAACCTCTTCTCGCAACTTGAAACTCGAAACTTGAAACTTTCCAGCTACTCGTAAACCTTCAGTTCCTTGCCCTTGGTTTCCGGCAGCGCCAGCACGGCGATAATCATCACCACGTAAGCGGCCACGCCGTAGACCGCGTTGGCCTTGCCCAGGGTGAGTTTCGCCGACAGGTAGCCTACCAATGT
>JBEKQR010000447.1:0-3658 GCA_049519515.1 Candidatus Korobacteraceae bacterium | reverse complement strand
TGGTGCTGCGGTTTCACTCCGCGGCTGCCCAGCATACCGGAGCCGGGAACGATGGTGCTGGTCGGAACGGGCGTGGTTGGGCTTGCGCGCTTCTTCAAACGGCGCAAGACATAGACATTACAACTTAAAAATTGCGCCACGCGTGTTGCCGATAAGCCGGGCAACTTAAGGTTGGGAGTGCAACCTTAACTGTTCGACCCGTCCGGTACGATAGCCGCGCATCTGAGTAATACACCCGCATTCCTCCTTCTGCGCCTTACTGACTCCACAACTTTCCGCTTTCGCCGCCACAGTGCTGAAGCCCGGAGCTAAATTGCGCCCCAGGAACCCCGCGCTTGATAACCGCTCCGCAGGCGGCATGCCTGAAGGCATGGCCCTTGGAAGGTCCGGCTGCGGTAACTCTAGTAACCACCCAGCAGGGCTGCAAGCGAGCAGTTCGATGCTATTATCAGGTGGAATTTTTGAGCGTACCGCATGACAGCCGCGGAGCCAGGATTTATCGAGGGAAGAATTATCGGCGCGTGCAACCGGGCTTTTGCAGCGCGAAAGGCCACGGCAAACGCGGCAGTTGCGTTTGCCCAGGTGAACGCAACGGTGCAAACGGGGATGGCGACGGAATTAAAGCTATCGTCGGACTTGAAGCTGGAGCTGCTCATTCTGCAGGTAGTGCACGGCTTCTATCTTGGGCTGCTGCGCGAGGTGCTGGAGCAGGACGTCCCTGTGCCTGCCGGCTTCGAGGCGCAGTCGTTGCTCCGTCCCGCGGACCTGGAACACACGCTGGGAGAGATTCGCCGCTGGCTCCGGCTGCTTGACCTGGCAATCACGCCGGCCATGGTGCGACAGGCGCTCACCGAGCGGGTTGACCGGGAGCTGGCGGCAGCGCTATTGCGTTATTACGTGCGGCAGAGATCGCACACCGACTTTACCCGCGACAAGACCGACTTTGTAGCCAGCTTCCTTTACCGTTATCCGCGAATTGAGGGGCTGTGGGACCGCCGTGGATACTCGCCGGAAGGGCCGGAACCGGCAGCGCCGCCTTTTGAGAGCGCGCTGCTTGAGATCCTGGGTGATTCGCCTCTGCCGGAGCTTTCATCCGACGCCGCCCGCAACCTGCGCGAGTTCAACTCCATGCGCGCTCAGGTGGAGAGCTTCCGTCATTTCAGCGCGCTGATCGACTCCGGAATCATCCAGAAATCGCGGCACATAAAACATGCGCTCGGCGCCGCGCTCTACCATCCGCACACGCTGGCGGTGATTGCTCCATACAACACATTTTTGGGAAACCGGTTCACCGAACTGTTCCGGGCCGCCACCGCGCACATCAGGAGCTTTGCCGAACAGGTGCAATCAAGAAGCGGCAGCGTCCAGGGCATTATTGCCGGCGACGTGACCCTGAATCATCTGCGGGAAGTGCGAGAGGAAGAAATCCTGGCGACCGAATACCTCCGCGCGCAGGAAAAGCTGCGTCACATCATCAAGCTGGAGAAGGCGGTCGATTCGCGCCTGCAGGCAGGCGTTTTGCCCGCTCGGTCCGCTGCCCTGCCAGCCGCCGGGCAACTGCAAGCGGGAATTATACGCAGCCGCGCTGACCAGCTACTGGCGCCGAAGCCGGTGAACAGCGAAGAAGAAAGCCGCTTGCGCTCCATCCAGGATGCCATCTGCTCCTGCGTCAGGGCATCCGATCCGCACTCGCGACACTTGGCGCCGCTGGCTTTTGCCAACATCGTGTTGAGCCCCGCCGAGGCGGACGCCTGCTGCGCCGGCTATCTGCGGGAAACCAGCTTCCGCGGCGATAACGCGCGCGCCCTGGTTCGCCTGGTCGGGGTTTCCGCGCGCATGACCGCGGAGATGGAAAACCTGGAGTCGCGGCAGAACTCCATGTACCTGTGGCGCCCGCATGCCGAACGGCTTCATCACCTGCTCGCTGCCGGCGAGCAGGCGCGAATGGATACCAAACGCGTGATCCAGTTAGCGACGCAGCGCGGCCTGCTGGAAAAGATAAAAACCCTGAACGCGTCCATGCAGAAGCTGGAAGAGAAGTGCGAAGCGGTCACAGGACTGCTGGCCTTTTTCGAGCAACGCGGCTAAGCCGAATTTTTGCCGGCAATGTGAAGAGGTATCCTTCGCCCATGGAATAGGATTAGAGCAGTTTCACAGTTGCTGTGCCCTGCCGCTAACTTCATCCAGGGTCATCCTGAGCGAAGCAAAGGATCTGCTTTTACTACGCGGTGATAGCAGCAGATTCCTCGGCTACGCTACGACCACCCAACCAGACGCAAAAGCGGCGTCTGTCGGAGGGCCCCGGCTGAAGCCGATCCAACTGCCCACTGCATCTTCACGCAGTGGTATTAGAGAAAGTGAGGATTGCAAATGGCCCGGTCTGGGCCCAGGCAGCGTAACCACGGCTGGGGATAGCTCCTATGATAAGTGCGGCGGACTACTGTCTAACGACACTGCGCGAGTGACGAACCCTTCGCATGTAACCGCCGACAATCACCAATCCGCTGCCAATCAAGAGGACCGTGGCCGGCTCGGGCACCGGGCCGCCGCCGATCATCTCCTGCGCCTTGCTGCCGGTCGGGGGAGTGTAAATCACCAGGTTGCTGAAGTAGTTTGCGGGCAACGCTCCGCTGCCGGTGGCGGTAATCGCAGCTAATGCATCCGCGGCCCAGGTGGCGGCGCCGGAATTGTAGTAGCTGAGTGCATCACCTGTGCAGTTACCGTTCGTACAGACCAGAGCGGTGTCAAACAGTCCCCAAATGGCCCAGTTGATTGCCGCCGCTTTGCTCGCTGAAGGGTTGGGGCCAAGTTGGAGAAACAGCCATCCCGCTTCCTCGTATCTGGTGGTGTAGTCGCTGAATTTACTTGCGAAGAGAGTCCCTGAAAGAGTTGAAAACGTGTTTACCGCCGCTGACCATGAATCGCCCGTGTTAATGACATTGCCAAAGTCATCGCACAGCAGTGGCACGCCGGTAGTGCTGCCAACCGTGAAGTAATAGGGGTAAACAGCATAGCCGCCGTAGGAGTTGCTACCCGTGCCGGTTAACGATAGCGTGACGGGATCAGCCTGCGCCGATGAAGCTAACAAAAGTGCCAGCAGAACCGGCGCAATCAGTTTATACATTCGTTACACCTCAATTTCTTACAACGTGCGCTTGGCCAAGCAGCAATTGTGTTCCGGGCTGAGTTGATTTCGGCCGGCGGCATAACGACATTCCTAAAGGTCACCATGTATACCGCACGAGGCCACTGTACCAGCGTGTATTCTGAATGCAAGTTACGAAGGTAACTAGGCTATGCGGTTGGCTTCTCAGAGCTATGTCCAGTGAGGTAAAGCACTATCCCTTAATCAGTGGAGGAGTCAAACAGAGGTATGCATCGGCGGTTGTGGTCGATAACCTGGTACTGGTTTCCGGCATGACTGTGCAAGATCCCGCGACCGGGACCTGCCAGACGCATGGCATACGCGACCAGATGAACGTTTGCCTGACGCGGACCAAGAATGCCCTGGAGGAAGCCGCCAGCTCGATGGAGAACATTGTGAAGACGCTGGTCCTGGTGAAGGACATGAAAGACTTTCCCGAGTTGCGGGCCACCGAGTTGGAGTTCTATAAGAAGCACGCCCTCCGATTGGTTGAGGAGCCACCCGCCTGCACCG
>JBEKQR010000446.1:0-3658 GCA_049519515.1 Candidatus Korobacteraceae bacterium | reverse complement strand
CAAGAAGCGGCTGGCGGACGAGGAACTCATCGCACTGGACGCCCGCGACGAATGTCCGCTGGAAGTGGTGCACGACATGTGCTCGCCCGACAAGCTCGGCATTCACCTGCTGTTCCTGGCGGAAGAGTACGGCGGCCTGGGCGGCGGCACCTTCGACTTCTATCGCGTCTGCGAGGAGCTGGCGCGGATCGATCTGGGCGTGGCCACCGCCGTCTTTGCCACCTTCCTCGGCAGCGACCCGATCCTGTTCGGCGCCACTCCGGAGCAGAAAAAGACCTGGCTGACCCGCATCGCGGAAGAGGGGCTGATCTTCGCCTACGGCGCCACCGAGCCGGAGGCGGGCAGCGATCTCGGCGCCCTGCTCAGCACGGCGGAGCGCGTCATGGACGGCGACAAGATCGCCGGTTACAAGATCAACGGGCTGAAGCAGTGGATCAGCAACGGCGGCATCGCCGATGCTTACACCATTCTGGCAAGCACGCCCGCCGGTCCGAGCTGGTTCATCGTGGAGAAAGGCGCCAAGGGCTTCAGCCACGACAAGCCGGAGGACAAGCACGGCATTCGCCTCAGCAACACCGCCGCGCTCGCGCTTGACAACGTTTACGTCGACGCCGACCGGCTGGTAGGCGGCGTCGAAGGCCAGGGCTTGATTCAGGCGCAGGCGGTCTTCGGCTATACGCGGCTCATGGTCGCCGCCTTCGGTCTGGGCGGTGGCTGGAGCGCGCTCGACCGCGCCATTCCCTATTCCACCAAACGCATCCAGGGCGGCGCGCCGCTCTCGGAAAAGCAGGGATACACGCACAAGCTGATCGTGCCAAATATCGCCCGCCTGGAAGCGGCGCGCTCTTTCATCGAGGAAACCGCCGAGCGCATTGACGCCGGGGAAGGCGAGAACGGCAAGCTTAACACCGAGGGCGCCATCGCCAAGTATCTGGCGACCGAGGCCGGCAATATGGCCGCCGACGCCAGCATCCAGGCGCTCGGTGGTTACGGCTACACGCACGAGTACATGGTAGAGAAGATCAAGCGCGACGTGCGCATCACCACCATCTACGAAGGCACCTCCGAGATCATGGAGATGACCATCAGCCGCGACCGCTGGCAGCTTCACCTGAAGACCCGCGGCCAGTACTACCACGAGCAGGCGCGCGCCATGGAAGCCTTGCACGCGCGCCATCCGGGCCTGGGCGCAAACATCGCCGCCCTGGCTCTGCACGTTCTGGCCGAGGTGATGGAGAAGGCGCGCGTCATGCGCCTGACCCGCCATCAGCACATTTTGCTGCGCCTGGGCGAGCTGATTGCCTATGCGGAGAGCGCTGGCAGCCTGTGCCGTTCCGCGGCGCGCTCGGCCGAAGGCAAGTTGCATGAGAAGGCGCATCTGCGCTTCGACGCCCCTGCCTTGGCGGCGCTGGCCCGCATTTTCGCCCGCGAGGCGGCGCTCAAGGTTACTGAAGAAGGTCTGCGCTGGGTGGCCGGCGCCGATGGCGTGAGCGATTCCGAGATGCCGGCCTTCGAGGCGGCCCTGGCGCTGCCTGCCATTCATCGTGCGCAGGCAGGTCTGCTTACTGACATGGATTTGATCGCCGACGTGGTTTACTACCGCGCGGCTAAACGGGTGGGAACAGCCGCCTAGCATTCATAAGGAAGATACAACCGGCATCCGGCCCGGGATTCACAAGCTGGATGCCGCAGTTGAACAACGATACGGAGTGCCATCATGGAAGACACGGCTTACCGAGCGATTGCCATTGTCGGCGTCGGCGCCATTCTGCCCGATGCTCCGAATGCGCAGGCCTTCTGGAACAACGTAAAGAACGGCCGTTATTGCATCAGCGAGGTTCCGCCCGAGCGCTGGGACCCGGCGCTTTACTACGACGCCGACCACAGCGTGCCGGACAAGACTTACTCCAAGATCGGCGGCTGGGTGCGCGAGTTTGTCTGGGACCCCATCAAATGGCGAATGCCGCTGCCGCCGCGTGTCTGCAACGCCATGGACGAGGCCCAACAGTGGGGCGTGGCCTGCACGCGCGAGGCCCTGGAAGACTACGGCTATCCTCAGCGCCAGCTCGACCTGGAGCGCACGGCGGTCATCCTCGGCAATGCCATGGCCGGGGAAAAGCACTACCTCACCTCGCTGCGCGTTTACTTCCCCGAATACGCGCGCGAGCTGGCCGAGAGCGCCAGTTTTGCCGCGCTGCCGGAGGCCATGCGCCGCGACATCACGCGGGAATTGCAGGCCCGCATCGGCAAGCTGCTGCCCGAGGTTACCGAAGACAGCATGCCCGGCGAATTGGCCAACTGCCTGGCTGGCCGCATCGCCAACCTCTACAACTTCCGCGGCCCTAATTTCACCACGGACGCGGCTTGCGCCTCGTCGATGGCGGCCATCAGCGCGGCCATGCACGGACTGGCGGCGCATGATTTTGATGTCGTCATCACCGGCGGCCTGGACCGCAACATGGGCGCCCCGACCTTCGTCAAGTTCTGCAAGATCGGCGCGCTTTCCGCCACCGGCACTCGTCCCTACGCCGAGGGTGCCGACGGCTTCGTCATGGGCGAAGGCGCGGCGGTCTTCATCATGAAGCGGCTGGCCGATGCCGAGCGCGACGGCGACAAGATCTACGCCGTGCTGCGCGGCATCGCCGGATCGAGCGACGGCAAGGGCAAAGGCATCACTGCGCCCAACCCGGTCGGCCAGAAGCTGGCGGTCGAGCGCGCCTGGCAGAACGCCGGCTTGTCGCCTGCCAGCGTGTCGCTGATCGAAGGCCACGGCACATCGACCGCCGTCGGCGACGTCGTCGAAATGGAGAGCATGGCCGGGGTGCTTAAGAGCTTCCAGCTTCCCGTGAGCTCGGTAGCGTTGGGCTCGGTAAAGTCTAATCTCGGCCACCTCAAAGGCGCTGCCGGAGCAGCGGGATTGCTGAAGACCGCCTTCGCCCTACGCGACAAGGTGCTGCCGCCCAGCGTGAATTGCCCGCGTCCTAATCCGGGCGTCGATTTCACCCACTCGCCGCTTTTCGTAAATACCGAGCTGAGACCGTGGACGGTCCCGGCGGACGGCGTGCGCCGCGCCGGCCTGAGCGCCTTTGGTTTCGGCGGCACCAACTTCCATGCCGTGCTGGAAGAATACATTCCTCACCGGCTCACGGGCGGAAACGGCAACGGCAAACGATCGGTCGCGGTCAGCTCATCCCTGGCTAGCTCACAAGGCGGAAACATGAATGCACAAGATGTCTCTCGCACTGCCCAGGCTTCGTCTCCAAGCGCCGCTGTTGCGGTTGCTGAGCTGGCTAAAGCTCCACTGCGCGGCGCGCTGGTGATTGGCGCCGCCTCCGATGCCGCCCTGGCCGAACGCCTGCGCGCGGTACAGAAGGCCGCTCAAGCCGGCAGCGCGCCCACCCCGGCAGCGCCAGCCGAGTCCGACCTGCGCGCGCCCGAACGCCTCGCCATCGACTACGCCGATGCTGCCGAGCTGGCCGACAAAGCCGGCAAGGCGCTCAAGGCGCTTGCGGCCAATCAACCGGCGGCGTGGAAGGCTCTGCGGGCCCAGGGGATTTTCCGTGGCCGCGGGCCTGCCGCCAAGGTCGCGTTTCTTTACACCGGGCAGGGCTCGCAGTACGTGAACATGATGCAGGAGCTGCGGAAGATCGAACCCATA
>JBEKQR010000445.1:0-3664 GCA_049519515.1 Candidatus Korobacteraceae bacterium | reverse complement strand
CGGCGTCAAGGGTCTGCGATGAACGCCCAACAACTGGGCGCCCTTGACTCCGCTTCCGGCGCTCAAAGGCGGAGCATTGTCGCTTGACAAAGCCAACGCCGTCATAGACAGCATGACATCTCGAGAACGGATACGGTCAATCCGGAAGCCACGCCAATCTCTAACGGGCTGCGGAAAAACAGATTCCAAATCGAACGAGACCGCAAGCTCTTGTATGCCGTCTTGTAGTATCCACACCCATAGCGCCTCGCTTGTTGCTTCGGCGCGTTTTTCCGCAGCCTGCTAAACCGCTCTCACTTATCCCAATCGAAAACAAGGGCTGTTATTCCGGCCGGAGCCGTACAAAGCCACCTTTACCGGGCTGCGAAACGCCCAGCGCACGCTGCAGGGGCTCGAAGTACTTGGCCGGCAGCCGGGCTTTTTTCTTCTCCGGGCCGATTACGATGTGAGCGGTTTCCCCTTCGGCGAGCAGCGCGCCATCGCTTTGACGAACGACCTCATAGCCGAACTCGATCAGCGAGGGACGCAGCTTCACCACGCGGGTGCGAATGATCAGGGTATCGTCGTAGAGGGCGGATGCTTTGTAACGGCAGCGTGCCTCCACTACCGGAATATAGTAGTGGTCCAGCTCCATCTCGCGGTAGACGAAGCCGATCTGGCGCAGCAGTTCGACCCGTCCAACTTCGAACCAGACGAAATAGTTGGAGTAGTAGGCCACGCGCATCTGGTCGGTCTCGGCATAGCGGACCCTGATCGCCGTCTCGTTCACCAGACAAGCCGCCGGGTCTGCCGCCATCAGCCGGCTCGCCTGCCGTCGTGCATGGCTTCGTCGAGGGCCGAGTCCAGGGCATTGCGCAAATGCGAGGCGCGCTGCGTATATTGGCTGGCTATATTGTCGTACTTCTCCTGCAGCGCCAGGTATTCGTCGGCAATGTTGAGGGCCGCCAGGACTGCCACTCGCAGGGAATCGATGGTGGCGGTGCGTTCGGCGACCGCGCGCATCTTGCTGTCCACGAATTGAGAAAGCCGGCGGATCTGTTCTTCGTCCGATCCGCGCAGGTTATAGCTCTGGTCGTAGATATCGACTCGTACGCTGCCGTTTGTTTGACTCACTAACGTCCTCCGCTTTCGCACCCAGGCAACCCCGACACCGGAGTTTGCTGGGGACCCCGTTTCCACGGCAAAATGCCATCCTGGCCGCACTCGGATCAGGCCCGGTCTTCGTCAATCAGGGCGTCCATGCGGGTGAGCATCTTTTCCACCCGCGCCCGCACCTCTTCGCGCTCTTTCTTGAGCGCCAGAAGCTCGGCTTTGAGGGCGTCGATCTCCTCTTCGCGGCTCTCCACCTGCTCGCGTAGCCGGGTCACGTCACGCTCGGCGGCGGCCTTGGCCTCGCGCGCGTGCTTCAGCAATTCAATTGTGCGGTAAATTCGCTCTTCCAACGAAATAAATTCGTCGCCTGTACCATCAAAGGTAAGCTCGGGGCCAGCTTGGGGGGACATGGTTCCAATACCTCGGGCGCAAGATCCGCGCAAGCGCAGTATAGCGCAGCCGGGGCGGTGGAATTCCGGAGCACGATAACAAGCTAGGGACCCCTTCAAGAGCTACTTATGACGTGGAAACTTGCGCCGGGGGCCTGATTTGCGGCGCTGCGAGGTCCGGCCCGCCGCTCTCGCCTTGGAGGAATTTGGCGAGCGCCGTAGACGGCTGCGCGCCGGAGTCCCCGGCAAACGCCGCTTTTGCGTTCGCCGGGGCGGATCAGGGGCGAAGAAGTGGAAGCGAAACTGGTCGAGGCGCACGCGCAGGCCGCTGAACTCGACGCCTTCGGCCTGGAGCAAGAAGCGCTGTTCGAGGCCGAGCTCTCCGGTGCAGAGAATCCTGCCGCCGGCGCCGATGACGCGCTGCCAGGGTACGGAGCGTCCGCAGCCGTGCAACGCCCAGGCCACCTGCCGCGAGGCCCCCGGATATCCGGCGGCGTAGGCCACATCGCCATAGGTCGCCACCTTGCCGCGCGGAATGCGGCGAATCTGGGCGAGGATGTCGCGGAACATGTTGGCCATGGAGGCAATGTAGCACAGGGGACTGAATGGACGGCTAAGGCTTAGCCGTTGGGCAATGGGGAAGGCGCCTCGTTTGTAAGGGTGTGTATCTCCGACTCTGTCGCCTCGATGCGCGCCAGGGCGGCCTCGATACCGGCAGCACCGCCTTCACGCGTCGCGCGGGCGTGCGCCAGAGCGCGCTCAGCAACTGCCGCGACCTCGCGGAGCAGGATGCGTACATCCGTTTCCAAGCGTGATTTGCCGTCGCCGACGCGCGTGTCCACATCGCTTTGCACCCGCATGCTGTTGGATTCAAGCAGCCGATCCAGGAACTCCCTGGCATCGCGCTCCAAACTGCCGTAGGCTGCGACCACTCCCAGCAGCAGGTCCGCCAGCCAGCGCAGGGGGGAGGCCGGCTGCGCGATGGTAATGAATTCATGGAAGTAAAATCGAGAACGCGTGCGAAAGCCCTGTTCAGCATCGAGTGGGCGTGGCATTGCCGCAAGCTCCGGCACCCTGGCCTCGGCCAGGCGCCTAAGGAAGTCGTTGCCAATATCCACGAACCGCTGAGCCGCGCTGCGAAAAGCCTGGGCGGCGTAGGCCTGCTCGCCCGCCAGCCAGGGCGCGACGTGTTTCCGCGCAATATCCTGCGCGAGGCGCATGGCCTCTCGCCGGAAACGCGGGCCGCTGCCACGAGTGATGGACCGCAGAGCAGCAGCAAGCTCTCCCCGTGCCATCGGCTGCGCCTTGTTCAGGAACTCCGCGCGTCTGTCCGCAAAAATCCGGGACAGACGATGCTGCTCCGCGATAAACAAATAGCTAAGCTCGTTAAGGGAACGCTCGGCGTCGGTTATGGTGGTCCGCATGGCGGAGATTCGGCGTTCAGATTCCTGTAGCGGGCGCAGCAGCGCCTCGCGCTCTTCCCGAAGAATGCCGAACAGTTGGCCGGCGATGCGCCGCAGCCCGCGATTCTTAGCGGCCAGCGTGAGGCTCTCTCCTGATTCCTCCGCCAGCTTCTGCAGATCCGCGATGAATCTGTCCCAGTCCCGTCTTGGCCCGCGATTCTCGAGCCGCTCGATCGCGCTCACCTCGTAGATCGCCTTCACCGGACCTTGCAGACGCGATTCGATCATGCGCCGGGCAAACGCAGTGGCCGTGGCCCGCTCAGTCTCGGTCACACGGTCGGCCTTATTGAGCACAAACAGGAGGTCGCCCACCTGCGCGGCAACCGTCGCCACGATGGCGAGTTCGTCGCCCGAAATTGGCGGATCGGCGCCAATGACCACGATGGCAGCGTCTATGTGTGGAATGAAATCGCGCGTCGCCGCCGTGTTCCCGGCGAAAACCGAGCCCAACCCCGGCGTGTCCACGAAACACATTCCCGTAGCCAGCAGCGGCGAGGGAATGAACACTTCCACCCCGGCGATGCCCTTGGTGTTTTCCGGATTACGGTCTTCCGAGACGTACTCGCCAACCTGGTCCAGCGGAACCGGCGTCCAGCGGCCGCCAGCCACCCGGATGCGGGCACTGCGCTGTTCGCCGTAGCGGACCACGGTCGGCACGGCCGTGACTGGAATGATGCCTGTAGGCAGCACATGCTCGCGGATCAGAGCATCCAGCAGGGT
>JBEKQR010000444.1:0-3679 GCA_049519515.1 Candidatus Korobacteraceae bacterium | reverse complement strand
TCGTTTCACGTTCCTGCGTGCAGTCGCCCCTTCGTGAAACGTGAAACTTGAAACGTGAAACGGGGTTTTGAGGAGCCGGAGAAGCGGGTGATCGCCGGAAAGTGAAATCTGGAGCTAAAATTCCGGCGGCCAATACCTGAACCATAAACGGTGCATCTATCGACATAGCCCAGGGCACACGTAAATGTAGCCCAGGGCCGGAAAATGAGTATCATTATGTGGCGGTCCGGATGTGGCGGTCCGGATGTGGCGGTCCGGCGAGCTGTCCGACCGGCACGCTCATGTAGCTGTGCAAGCTGATCCCAGCCCATCAATGGCAAAAGCTGCCGTCGATGGGGCCCTACGCAAGGAGGGGTGATGGCCAGTCCGTTGAGCGATCAGAATCTCCCGCCTGTAGATGCCGGCCACGTGCCGATGACGGAGGAGTTTGGCGGCTTCAAGCGCAACATGCCCGCGCCCGGTCCGCTGATCGTGGCCATGTTGCTGGTGGGCTTGGCCGTCGGAGCCGGCATATATTTCCTGCGCTACGAGCCGGTGGCTTCGGGCGCCATGGGACCGGCCTTTGCCGTGGATCTGCCCGACCACAGCACCGTTTTGGTCACTGTGCAGATCAGCGTCAAAAACATCAGCAAAAAGCCGATATTCCTGAAGAACGTACGGGTGACAGTGCGCACCAACCGGGGCGAGTTCAGCGACGACTTTGCCCCCGTTTCCGATTTTGAGCGCTACTTCCAGGCTTATCCCGAGCTGCGCCAGCACTCGACTGAGGGATTGAAGCGTGATACCCGCATAGCGCCGGGAGAACAGGCTTCAGGCACGGTGATTGTCAGCTTTCCGCTCTCGAAGGACGCCTTCGACGCGCGCCAGGCCACCACGGCGACCGTGTCGTTCTACGACCAGAAACCAATCGTGATCAAGTAGGGGTTGGTTCTACTTTGAGGGTTCACGAACCCCACATTAGCTCCGCCTACGGCTGCGCAAATGTGGGCCACCCCGTCACTAGCTCCGCCTGCGGCTGCACAAATGTGGGCTACTCCGTGAAAAACAGACATAAACGGCGTACGTGAGGTGCCGTAGCGCCGCTGACCCCGGCGGCGGGCTAAGCAATTCCAACGCAGGAAAACGCAGCCCATCGGCGACCAGGCACCGCAAGCAGGGACTTCTGCGTCCGACGATGCGGATCATAGATCGCATGAGCCATAACCCACCGAGGGCTCATAGCTTTCAGGTAAGCAACCCGCATCCGTAGCGCTGGTCTCCAGACCGGCTGTCGTGGGGGCGTCCACGCCCGCACTCCAAACCCAGTCCCAGCCTTTCAGACCCGCCATTTCGGGATTGCGTGCGACGTACTGAAGGGCGCGCTCCAATTCATCCCCATCCCGGATCAGCCGGTCATAGTACTCGCGCTGCCAGAAATTTCCCGAGCGGCCAAGAATGCGGTTAGCCATTCTCGCCGTGTACGATTTCCAGCTCCGTAGTATGCTCACCAATTCCCACCCCGGCAACACGCGAAAGACAACGTGCACGTGATTCGGCATCAGGCACCAAGCCAGCAGCCGGTACCTTTGACCGTCCCAAAACCGCAGCGCGTTGGCCACTAACTCGGCAACGCGGGCATCCCGCAGATAACACGCGCCGTTTCCGCGATCAAGCCATTCTTCTATTCTCCTCGGACTGTACTCCGCAACCAGTGCCTCCTGGTGCGGCAGCAATTTAAGGCCAGAGCGCTTCGCCGCCTCCAGTACCCGGTGGCGCTCCACAATCTTCTCCAACACCGGTCGCGGGAGCGAATCAGCCAGGCGAAAGGCAACAAAGTAAAGTCCCACTTCCTTTTCCCAATGGGGCAGACGTCCGTGCTCTCGAACTTTCACTTCTCCGAAACGGAGCTTTGCCGCACCCTGCACCGCAGATTCATTAGCGGGTGGATTCGTTCGCTCTGCCATGGAAGAGCATTGTATGCCAGAGACAAGGAAAAGTGCGGGCGTGGACGCCCCCACGACAGCCGGTCTGGAGACCAGCGCTACCCTTAAAGCAGCAACGATGTTTGGGGGACCAGGCCTGGAGACCAGCGCTACTTCATGAGCTCCCTATCAGAATCCCGGCCAGAAAGACCAGCGCTCCGCCGAGGGCCACCTGGAGTGTCGCCGCGACCAGTGGTGTATCCATGTACTTATTGCGAATCCAGGAGATGGCGGCCAGCTCGAAGACGACTACGATTACGGCCACGGTGGTGGCGATGCCGAAATTATGGATCAGATACGGCAGCGTATGGCCGATGCCGCCAAATGTGGTCATCAACCCGCAGACCAGGCCGCGCAGCCAGGGATGGCCGCGTCCGGTGAGGCTGCCGTCGTCGGAGAGCGCCTCGGCGAATCCCATGCTGATGCCGGCGCCGATGGAGGCCGCCAGCCCCACCAGGAAGGCGTCCCAGGTGTTGCGGGTGGCAAAGGCGGCGGCGAAGACCGGAGCGAGAGTGGATACGGAGCCATCCATCAGCCCTGCCAGTCCCGGTTGCACTATCTGCAAAACAAAAAGCCGGCGGTTAACTTCATCCTCTTCGCGC
Organism: Candidatus Korobacteraceae bacterium; assembly: GCA_049519515.1. Classification (GTDB taxonomy): domain Bacteria; phylum Acidobacteriota; class Terriglobia; order Terriglobales; family Acidobacteriaceae; genus CAWBRT01. Next base: position 1,116 of record JBEKQR010000444.1, on the reverse strand, counting down.
CGGGCGTCCGGGTGAAGCACCTGCCGGTTGAGCTCGTCGGCGCGCATGGCGTGCGCGCGCTCCTCTTCGGCCAGATCGCCCAGCAATTGCCGCAGGCTGGCGTCCTGGGTCCTGGCGGCCACCTTTTCGTAGAAATTGCGGACCTCCATTTCCATGGCGGAGGCCTGCCTGCGCACTACGTCGAGTCCGAGCGGCCGGTAAAGCCACACCGGGCGGCGCTTTACGAATCCTCTGACGTCCTCGCGGCGGATCAGCGGAATGTGCTCGCCGAACTTCTGCTTGTACAGCTCGAAAAGCCGATGCCGATGCTTGCTTTCCTCCTGGCGCATGCCCTCGAAAATCTGCGCCGAGGCAGGATAGCTTTCGCGCAGCCCCTCGGCAAAGTCGGCGTAGATGCGTGCGTCGTCTTCTTCAAGCTGGATGGCAAGGGCCAGAACTTCCCGCTCCGACAAGCTCTCAAAGTTCCTCATCAGTCCCCTCTAGCGATGTTCGACAGCTTAGACAGTATAAAACCTGCTTCGGACCGCGGACCAGCCACACACGACGTTGCTCTCCGCGGCCCGCACTAATTCCGGCAAAACTCAATAGCGGGAAGCCAGCGAACGCTGTTACGCCAAGGCAATCATTTGGCTTCGCCGGCGCCCGCCCCGCTTGGACGGGGTTATCGACGAGCAACTACAATCCTTGAAGGGCGTCTCCGTAAAGCAAGCCCCCGAGGAGCACGCTTGAAATGCCGCCCACGAGGATTGCCATCAAAGCTCCTGCATGGCGCTTTCTGGCTCGGGCTGCTGCTGCTCGGACCGCACTGCTTTGCCCAGAACAACTACGAGATACAGGTGTACGGCTCGGAGACGGTCCCGGCGCGCGCGCTGATGATCGAGTCGCACACGAATTTCACCTTGCAAGGATCAAAGACGCCCCTGGATGGCGTTCTGCCGACCAATCATTCGTTCCGCGAAACCATCGAACTGACTTACGGATTCAACGACTGGTTTGAAACCGGGTTTTACATTTTCACCTCGGCACAGAGCGGATACGGCTGGCAATGGGTGGGAGATCACATCCGGCCACGGGTGCGCGTTCCGGAGAAATGGCATTGGCCGGTCGGGGTGATCC
>JBEKQR010000443.1:0-3700 GCA_049519515.1 Candidatus Korobacteraceae bacterium | reverse complement strand
TACATCACAGGATTCGGGGTTCAGCGATCAGATTTCGGGTGGGTGTTCGGCCCGTCACTCGGGGATGATGCAGTCAAAGCGGGCGACCGTCAGACGTTCGCGCTTATCGCCGCCCCGAAGGGCTGCGGACAGGCAACGGTCGGGGTCAGTTTGCTGCGAGGAATCGTATAACCGCACCAATTAGCTTCTCAGCTCTGTGCGACTGCCCCCTTTTCCGTGACGGGCATTTTACCGGCTGTCTCCTCGGGATGAAAGCCGGTACTCGCCCTGATCTCCTGATATTTTACAGTCTTTCCTATCAAGTAGATATAGAACGCAGAAGCGGAAATATAGACGGCAACAATGATGCGCAGCGCCAGGTTAAGCCTCATGAGCAAAATATAGCCCTGACCTACAGACAGCACAATAGCGATAGCGACGATTATATTGATCGCCATGGGCTTAAGCTTGAACCTGGCTTTCGCGTATGCTTCAGGGAATCTTTTCGGTAATTGGGTACAAGCAACAAATGGGATGAGATAAGTAAAGAAGCCGACCCCAGATCCCAACGCGGCAATTGTCGTAATCGTCATTCCGGAGAGAACAGGCATCATGCCAACGACAAACATCAGGGTAAGCAGCCAGTGGGGTGTCCCGAATCTGCGATTCACTGCCCCTAATCTCTTCGGCAACCACCCGTCTTGGCAGGCGATCAGTAAGCCCTTGGTGACGGTCGCAAAGATCACCAGCAGGTGAATAATCAGCACAACCAGGGCGCCGCCAACCATGAAGAATAGGAAAAGCGGCGCCGGCAGAATGGCCTTGGCAACGGCGGTCAGCGGCTTATCGGCGACCTGAGTCAGCGGCAACACTCCGGATGCCACCGTCGCTATGACGCCGTATAGCAGACCGACTCCGATCGTCGCCGTGTACATGGCGAGGGGGATATCCCTACCAGGATTCTTCATTTCGCCGCCAATTTCGGCAATGAACTGAGCGCCGTTCGTGGCAAAAGAGACCAGCGCAACCGCCGAAAAGAATCCAGCCCACCCATGGGGTAACATGTTCAGAGGAGCAAGCACTCGTGCGTAATCCACTGCCGGCAATCCGTAGGCGATAAACAGGCCCAGGGCAGTGAGTAGAACCAGCACCATATACTTCGCCACGACGGCCACTTTCTTGATACCGCACAAATTCGCTATATAACAAACGGTCAGCGCCAAGGCGGCGGACCACTTGATCGAGATACCGGGAATTAGGCCTTGAAAATACATCGCGAAGGTGAGCGCCAAGTTAGAGATGCCCACATGGACGACAATGGTCATCAGCATCCAAAAGAAGGCGAGTTTTGGGCTCAGCAGGCGGCTGGAGTAGCGGTACATGCCGCCGGTTGTCGGAAGCGCCGAGGACATCAGGGCCATGGGAGTAATCTTGATGAGTGTAAACGCCGCCGAAGCCATATATGCCAATATCACTCCGGTTCCAGTCATGCCGATCGCAATGCCGGTCAACACCAGAACTCCGGCGCCAACGACATTTGCCACTGCGATTCCGATGACATCACCTAGTCCCAGCACCTTCTTGAGATTGCCTTCTTGATTCTCTATGTGCATGGCGCTTTCCTTTTCCAAGTAATGCACAATATAGTCACAGCCTAAGCCCGTCGCGACATTGTGCATTCCCCAGTAGTAGCGGCTGGAATGCTATTCAGTTCGAAAGCAGTAACGATCAGAAGCGTCGCGGTACTCTCAACCGAGTGCCTCTTCTATTCTGGTAAGTGCTTCCAGTAATCGGCTTCGCGGAACCGCAAAATTGAGCCTGGCAAACCCCTCGCCTTGGCGGCCAAACGTGATTCCCCGGTTAAGACCTACTTTCGCCTTCTGCATGAGAAAGTCGTCCAGCTCTGTCGCACTCGCAAAACGTTCCCGGAAATCAAGCCACGCCAGATAAGTGCCTTCCGGCTTGGTTACCTTAACGCCAGGCAGTCTAGTCCGGACAAAATGGACTAAGGTATTCGCGTTCTCTTCAAGATACGCGAGTAAAGCATCTAACCAGTCATTTCCGTTCCGAAAAGCGGCCTCGGTGGCAAGCACGCCAAATAGATTATTGCGGCGAATGTGCAGCCGGTTCAGCCATCCGTCAAGCAAAGCTCGCGTGCGTTGGCAGGGAATAACCATGAAGGAGCAATTAAGGCCGGGGAGATTAAAAGTCTTGCTGGCTGACATGAAGGTAATACAGCGCTCGAAAACCGGTTCGGATAAAGAGGCGAATACCGTATGTCCTTGTTCTGAAAAGACCACATCGCAATGTATTTCATCGGACAGGACATGCACTTCATACAGTTGACAGAGCTGATAGACCCTTGCCAATTCCTCCCTTGTCCAGACACGCCCAACCGGATTATGCGGGCTGCAGAGCAGTAACAGCTTGCTCTTTCGGTCCGCCAGCATTTGCTCAAGGTGTGCGAAATCGATTACATACCGGCCATTGTTAAACAGAAGCGGGTTTTCTACGACCTCACGTTCGTTATCTCGTATGATGGAAAAGAACGGGTGATAAACGGGCGGTTGAATGATAACTCCATCGCCTTGCTGCGAGAGTGCAAGTATCGCAAGGATAATGGAGGTAACGACGCCAGGTCCCAGCACAATCCATTCCGGCTTAATGTCCCAATGATGCCGACGCTTTACCCATCCGACAATTGACTCCATCAGGGCAGGATCTTGCGTGTTGTAGCCATACATAGGATGGCTGGCGCGCTCGATCATCTTGCGGGACACCGCCTTCGGGCAGGCAAAGTCCATGTCGGCCACCCAGAGAGGCAGCACGTCTTTGCCGTACTTCTCCCACTTCAGGCTGCCAGTACCTTGCCGAGAGATTATGGTGTCGAAATCAAATGCAATTTTTGTGGTTGCCATACTCACTCCCATACTTCCGCTTATACTCGCGCCCCCTTCACAATCTCCAAGTCGACATTTCCGCTAGGCGACTGAGGTAACTCAATCTCCTTGAAAACGACAATGTTATTTTGCGGATCTGAGTTGCAAAGTGTAGCACTTTTGTGCGACTTGTCAACCGTCTCCTCGACGTCTTGTCATTGGAAGTTTTCTTTCTCAGATCTGAATCGCTCCAATCGCAGTCTCTGGACGGATTTGCAAGCGCAAATGTATATAAACGCACGAAGGACGGGGAGCGTGCCACGTCATTTTGCCTCCATCGCGCAATCGAGATCGTTCGGCCTCGATTTCTCCAGGGGCAAAGGGGCTGCTGCCCCTTTCCCTTGCACCCCAAATCCCCGCCGCAACGGCTCCTCCGCTTCGCTCTGGACAACCCAGCTGCGGATAATCTTGACGATACCGAACACTTCCTGCACAATCACTACGCCAGCGTCGCTTCGCTCCGACTGCTGTTCATCTTCATACCGGAATGCCGTTCGGCTTCCCTCCGGAATAGACGTTCACCTTCACCGGAATACCCACATTACGGCATCAGAATTGATCGCTGAGTCGCGTGCGGGGTTCTCAGAACCGCTTCGAACCGCTTCGGACTTAGCTGTGTAAATATGCGTCGTAAAGCTGCGCAATACGCGCCACAACCGGTCCGGGCTTGCCGGTCCCAATGATCCTCCCGTCTACGCGAACCACGGGTGTGATACCGGAGAGCGTGCCCGTCACAAAGGCCTCGTCGGCACTGTAGACCTCTGCCAGCGTATAGTCCCCGA
>JBEKQR010000442.1:0-3734 GCA_049519515.1 Candidatus Korobacteraceae bacterium | reverse complement strand
AAGAAAGAAATCCATTCTAGCAACACTGGACAGCATCGCGAGCGACTGCAGTTGGCCCCAACCAACAAATTAAAAGGCGACAGTCGGTTTTTGATACTCGAAACTTGAAACTTGAAACTTTTCTATTCCCTGTCCACAGCCGGTGAACGCACCCTCTTTGTTTATGTTGGCTATCTTAGGGTACAAGAGCTGCCGTCTTATGGTTATAGCGAACTTCGGGCGGTTAACCCAAGGGCGTATTTTGCGAGCTGACATTGCCGCAGTTTCTCAGGCGGCCTTGTTAGCGAAAGACTTGAGGGGTTCACTGCTGGGGAAAGTCTCGGATTCGGGCGCGGACATGGGCTCGGCAGGAGGATGAGAAATAACTTTCATTTCGTTCCAGTCGTAGGGGAACTCCTTGCCGCATGACAGGCAGACAACGTACATGCCGGTCAGATTTGCTGCCGGATACGGCTGTTTGCCTCGGGGAGTGTGGGGGAAGCTGTAGTTGCTGTGCAAGCAGCCGAACATCAGGTTGTAAAAAGCGGAAACTCCTCTGGCGATGCTCATTTTTGCAACCATTTCCCCGCTATGCTACGTGCGAGAAATATGATTCCCAGGCAGTGGAAAAGGTTCGTTCGTGAGCGGGGCAACAGCCTCGGCAGAGATTTCGCGTGGAAATATGCAAGGAGAGCACAATCGGGAGAACACGATCAGAAGAGTACAACCAGGAGAACACAACTCAATAAAGCTAAGACTGCGGCGCCGGCAGAATGCTACATGCCGCAAGCCGTCTCCGCCGGTCAGGCGCCGGTGGTGGGCTTGTGTTGCTTGCACTTGCCGATAATGGCAGCGCGCAGGCGGGTCCGCAGGTCTTCGGGCAATTCGAACAGTTGCGAGTCGCGGTAAATCTCAATGGTCCGTTTGGTCGTATTGCAAACCACGTAGCAGTTGTGGCACCAGCGCAAATGTTCTTCCAGTTCGGCCCGCGTGCGGGCGTCCATGGTGTTGTCCAGGTAATCCGTAAGCTCCTTCAAAAACTCAGAGCAAGTCACTGTCTGCTATCTCCATTGCGCCGCTTAAAGAATTTGTTCAACCGTTCGCGGAGCTGCAGCCGGGCGCGCAGCAGCCGCGATTTCACCGCTGGAATGCTGAGATTCAAGGCCTCGGCTGTCTCCTCCGTGCTCAACCCCTCGACGTCGCGCAACACGAACACCGTGCGAAAGCCGGGAGGCAAGCCCTGGATAGTCTTGCTGAGGATATCCTTTAACTCGGCCTGAGTATACAACTGCTCCGGATTCGGAGCCCAGTCCGCGACTTCGCGCGGCATGGAATCCTCTTCCGTCTTGACATCTTCGTCGAGTGAGACCATCCGTTCCGGGCGGCGGCGGCGCAAACGCATCAACGCTTCGTTGACGGCAATTCGCACCAGCCAGGTGTAAAACTTGGACTGGCCCTGGAACTGTCCCAGATTCTGGTAGGCCTTCAAAAACGCATCCTGCACCACATCCTCAGCGTCCTCGCGGTTCTGCGTGATGTGCTGGGCGATGCGGAACACGTTCCGGTCATAGCGCCGTACCAATTGCTCGAACGCGCCGACGTCCCCCTTACGGGCGGCTCCCACCAGTAAGGATTCGTCGTCGTTTACCGGTTCGCCTACTTTGATGGCATTGCTTCTCATGTCGATTCAGGAATTTCCAGACCCGCGGTCGAAATCTTGATTCGATTGTAAAGGGTCTAGACGGCTCCCGCCGGAAGAAAATTGTGCCCACGCCTTCCGGCCGGCTCCACAAGGCTACGGATGACGCTGTCTACAACCGGCAAACGCATTCTACTCTTCACTCCGGCTAAGAGCTTGCAGGGTGGGGGTGAGAATATTGGTGCCTCTGGCCAAGCTGCGGGCTTTGCTTTGCCGGCGGAGCTATAATCAGCAAAACAGGCGGGAGAAGACGGTGGAAGAGAATTGGGCGGCAGCAGCCGAGAGACTGGCTTCCAGTCTGATGAAGCAGTGGGGCGAAGAGCTGCGGCGAGGCCTCGCCGAAGAGCTGCAACCGGCTCTGGAAGCCGAACTCCGCGGCGCCGGCGAGGCGGCAACGCTTGCCTTGGCTTCCGGCCTGATTCGCCTGCTGCAGGCCCCCAACCAGATGGAGATCCTGAACGTTCTGCTGCAGGTGACCCAGCCGTTCGCGCCCCGGGCCGGCCTGCTGGTGCTGCGCGGAGGCGCTTTTGTCGGCTGGCAATCACGCGGAATTCGTGATGCCGCGGCCTTTACGCGGCTCTCCATTCCGGCGGGCGAACGGGTGATGGCGCGGCTTGCCCAGGATCGCCAGCCGGTTAAGCTGCAAGCCGGCGAACTGGGTCCCGCTTTTGCCGTTGGCGCACCCGCCGGTTCCGGCGAGCTTCACCTCCTGCCATTGTTGATTCGCGACCGCCTGGCCGGCGTGCTTTGCGCCGATGCGGCGGGAACGCCGGCGCACCTCGAGGCGCTTCAGGCATTGACGCTGACGGCCTGTCTGGCGGTAGAAGCGGCTTCGCTGCGCAAACCGGCCGCCCCGGTGCAGCCGGCTCCGGAGGCGCCAGCTCCACGGTCATTCTCCGCCCCTGAGCCAGCCCATGCCGAACAATTCACCGCCGACGAGCCTGAGGCCGGCATGGCTCAGCCTGCGGCCAGGTTCCAGGCTGCCGCCATACCTCCAAGAACGGCTGCGCCTCCGCCCGGCACTGCCGTGCCAGTACCTGTCTCAGCCGATAGCGATGAACACGCCCGAGCCAAGCGCTTCGCCAAACTGCTGGTGGAAGAGATTCAGCTCTACAATCAAGCCAAGGTGGCTGAAGGCCGGGCGCGACGCGACCTCTACGATCGCCTGCGCAGCGACATCGAGAAGAGCCGCGCCGCCTACCTGAAGCGATACGGCGGGGTGATTCGCGACGTGGACTATTTCACCGATGCGCTGATCAGGATCCTGGCGGCCAACGACCGATCCCTTCTGGGCAGCAGCTTTCCAGGTTAGTGGTGGGTTAAACTGTGAGCAGCAAGAGTCGGTGAAACCCAAGGCGATGTGCAAACGATTTTTTGTTCTACTTTTCTCCGCAATCCTCACTGCCAGCTTGCTTTGCGCCCAGGATAAAGAGTCCGCCAAGTCATCTTCTGCCGGCGGCAAGGCTAACGGAGAAAAAGCTTCGTCCGCCGCGAAGACCGGCGGCAAGACCGCTGGCTCTTCCAAACGGCCAGCCAAGGCGCGGGCCGCCGGCTCTGCCCAAAAAAGGCGCGTGAGCCCCGCCCGCGTGCGGCGCATGACGCGCGCTTTTGTCGCTTCGACGACCCTCAAGCCCATGGCTCATCAACTGATCGAAGCGCGGACCCCCTCGGCTTATGCCGGGGTGGAGAACTATGCCCGCCAACATGCCGGAAGCGATGCCGGCGCCATGGCGTGGCTGGCGATCGGATACGCGCATATTCTCGACAAGGAATACGCCAAGGCAATCCCCGCGTTGCAAAAAGCCAAGCTGCGGGCGGGCGAGCTGGCCGACTATGTGCGCTACTTCGAGGCGCTGGCCTATGGCGGAACGGGACAGAGCGAGAAAGTTGTGGCCGCCTTGAAGGGTTTCCCCAACGAGTCGGCGGACTCCATCTTCCTGCGGGAAATTACGGCGATTTATGGCGAAGCGTTAACGGCTTCGGGGCGGGCTGCGGAGGCGGTTGACTATCTGGAGGCGCATCGCACGCCCATCCGCGCCGATATCGAACTGGCGCT
>JBEKQR010000441.1:0-3746 GCA_049519515.1 Candidatus Korobacteraceae bacterium | reverse complement strand
ACCTGCATTATCGTTTCGAGGGTTTTTTGGCGTGATATCTTAAGCTGAGCCTCGCCCTCTATAGTCTGGACCCAAAAAACCTTGCCGCTTGGGTCGACGGCGCTCCACTCAAGGAGAAGCGCAACATTTGTTTTTCCGATAAGGCGGGTAGTGCCCTCCATACCGGCGATCCGCGGGATCAGTATTAGGTGGCCGCCTGCATCTTCTGGTTTTGGCATAGTTTCCATTCGTATCACACGCGCAAAACCGCCTCGGACTGCCTCCTCGGTGCTCTGGCAAAGCAACCGGCCTGGTTGATAGAGTACGTAGCCAAGGACCGAATTACCGATCCGGACTTCTTTCGTACAGAATTCCCGGGTAAGCACTATCACGGCAGTGCCAGGTATCTTACCGTTAGAAGCAGGTGGCTGTTGAGCCCCAGCAGGTCCCGCCAGCATCGAAAGCGCGAACAGAAGTAATAGCAGCTTCATTTTTTTCCAGAATTCACGTCAATTCCAAAATAGAAATGGATACTTTCGTTTGAGGAGGTACTCCTCATCGGTACGTCCAGCAGTACTTCCTTCGCGGCTTTACTGCCCTTGCCGATTGGCGCGAACACGAATCCTCCTCCCGCTTTGCCCGGGGCAACTGTCTGACTCTGCAACTCCTTCTTGAGCAGGTTCATCCTCACGTCGGACATTTTAGAAAGCCAATGGAGTGCGACAATCCTCCCGGGAATCCCGCCCTCCGCCATTGCCCACCTAGCTCCCGACGGGCTTGGCCTAGCCTGCTGTTCGCTCCGCCTCACTGCCGCGGAATCGTCGTGGCTATAAAGCACCTCGTCACGTAGCAGGATAGCGCCCTGAAGATTTGAGTGGTTCTCGATCACAATGTAGATTGGTAAAAATCCGCGCCCAAGAAGATTAATTCCGAGATAACGGTTTTGTGACGACACGTCGAATACAGGGACCACTGCTATGCCGATTCCTTGATGCTCTTGATACGATGGATATTGACTGGCAGCGAGTGGTTGGAAGTCGGCAAACTGCTGTTCGGCGCACACTCCTGATATGAGCACCGAGACTACCAGAGCAAGGGAAACGATTTTTCCAGGGTGCATGGCGTCTGCCCGTCTTTCCTGGAATCTCTTTTTTGAACTCTGAATCTCTGGTATTGTACTGCCGGGCACCGCTATTGCAAGCCCATAATGTCCAAGGCACACCCGCATCCCAAACGGCACAGCGGTTTGTCATATGGGGACGAGCTGGCGTCTCGTCCGCACCACCGAATGCCTAACGGCGGGCGTGAACGCCCCCCGGACAGCCGGTCCCGCTCTGCGCGATCAGCGCTACGTTTTCGACGGAGTTGGGTTCTTATTCGCGAGCGCGGCGTTCGAACAATTGCATAAAGCCTCGCGGAGCCAGGTCGGGGACCAGGAACCGTTGCCGCTCGCCGCAGGCTGCGGTCAAGGCTTCGGCGGCGGCGTAGCCAGCGCGCACTGCTCCTTCCATGGTGGCGGGCCAGCCGGTCGCGGTCCAGTCGCCGCTGATGAAAAGCCGTTGCCAGGGTCCGGCCTGTTTCGGCCGATAGCGGTCCGCGCCCGGAGCAGGCGCGAACGTCGCGTTTATTTCTTTGATAACCGTCGCCTTGAGCAAGCGCGCGCTGCTTACGGCCGGGATGAACTCGGCCAGTTCCCTGAGCGCCAGATCGAGCACCTCTTGCCGCGTCTTGTTGACCAGCGTCCTTGACGAACTCACGACCAGTTCCAGATAACTCGGCGTTTCGCCACCATCAACAGCAGCGCCGCCCGGTTGCAAAGCTGCTGCCGGGTGGCGCCTGAGAATCTTCGACTTGTGGAACATCCATTGGATGGTGCGCTCCAGCAGCACGGCATGATCCAGTTCCGTCACCTGGCGGTCAAACCATAGGTGGATTCCGGTGATCGGCGAACTGCGCAATCGCGAGAGGTTTTCGCGCAAGGCGTCCGACTGCATTGCCTGCGGCATCAGCGATCCCAATGCGTGGAAGGGAACGGCGGCAATAACGTAGTCGAATTCGCGAACGGCGCTGCCCGGCGCATTGTCGGCAGCATCGATTGCGGCGGAGCCATTGCCCTCCGGCTCCCCAGAATGGTTCACTGCCTGCTCGGAAAGCGTGATCCAGGCGCGCCGGCCGTTTGCGCCCAGGCTCTCGACCGGCGTCCGCAGCAGCACCTGGCCGCCGCGCTCGCGGATGTAGCCGGCCGCCACACCATAGAGTTGCGACAGCGGGACGGAGGGAACGCCCATGCGTCCGCCCTGGGCGGATTTCAGGAAGGCGTCGCGAAAGACCATGGCCCCGTAATGAATGGAGACGCCGGCCAACTCTTCATTCAACGCGCTCACCAGCACCGGCGACCAGAAGCGAGCCAGCGTGCGCGGCGTCTGCCCGTTGTGTTTGAGCCATGCCAGGAACGAGCCGCCATCGTCGGCCGGGACCGACTCCAGCAGCGACAGCATGGCCGCGGCGATGCGCAGCTTTTCCGTCAGCGACAGCAGGGGAAACTTGAAGAACGCCGGCAGGGCGTGCAGGGGTGCGGGAAGATCGCCGGGGGCCATGATTCCCCGCCGGCCGCCGGGCTCGATGAAGGTGAGCTGGTCGTACCAGCGTATCTGGTCCTGCACTCCGAGGCGCTGGTAGAGATCAAGCAGGTTGGTGCAGCAGCCCAGCAGAACGTGCTGGCAGTTGTCCACCACCTCGCCGGTGCCCGGATGCTCATAGGAAGAGGCGCGTCCGCCCAGGAAAGGCTTACGCTCGAAGAGGGTGACCTTGAATCCCGCCTGTGCCAGCGCGCAGCCCGCGGCTATCCCGGCCAGGCCACCGCCGATAATTCCCACCGTGGCCTTGGCCGTCGCCGCGGCCTGGGAAACAGTGGGTTTTGCTTGCAGGATCACAGGAGGCGGCGCATCCATCCCTTGCCCAGCACACCGAGCTTCTCCCAGGTACTGAGCCGGACGCGCTCGCTGAATACATCATAATTGCGCTGCTCGATTCTCTCCAGCAGGCGAGAGTAGATCTCCACCAGCACGGCCAGCGCCGGCTGGGCATCGCCATCGATCAAGGGAATCAACTGGTCAGCCGCCGCGTAAAACTTGCGCGCACGCTGCGCCTGCATGTGCAGCAAGGGGCGCAGCCGCTCCAGGTCCGATCCGCTGGCCAGCTCCGCCGGGGCAATGCCGAACTTGCGGAGATCTTCCTCGGGAATGTAAATCCGCCCCATCTCCGCGTCTTCCTTGATGTCGCGGAGAATGTTGGTCAACTGGAAGGCAATGCCGACGTGCTCGGCCAGCGGCTCGGCATCGCGATTGCGGTAGCCGAAGATGCGGATGCAAACCAGTCCGACCACCGAAGCTACGTGATAGCAGTACTCGTATAGATCCTCGAAGGTCGCGTACGCCACCATGGCTTGTGGCGAGGCCGCGAGGTCCCCGGCAGGCGCCGTGGTTGCGCCTGCGTCTGCCGGGGCGGAAGCCCTTGCGGGCGCCGCGCCGGCTTCTACGGGATATTGGAGGTCCATGCCGGTGCCGCGCACCAGTTTGTCGAGCAGCTCGAGGGGAATGTTGAACTGCTGCTGCGAATCGCGCAGCGCCAGGAAAACCGGGTCGTCCGTGGATGCCCCGTCGGCCACGCGGTGATACGACTCCAGCCACTCGTAAAGCTTGGCGCGCCGCTCGGAAACGGTCATCCCAGGAGCGTCGCAGATGTCGTCGGCGTGGCGCATGAAAGCG
>JBEKQR010000440.1:0-3752 GCA_049519515.1 Candidatus Korobacteraceae bacterium | reverse complement strand
AGCACCTGAAGACCTGGAACCTGAAGGTATGTACCATCGGCGACGACGTCTGGGTCAAGCAAAAGCCCGTGCAGATGACTTTCCCGGAGGTCAGCACCGAGCGCGCCGAGCTGGAAAACTTTGCCGCGGCGGCGGAGAAGCGTCAGGTGCTGGTTACGCCGGAAAGCGACGCCGTTCACAACGCCGCCGTGCTCGAGGCCATTCTTGCGTCTGCATCCACTTACACCACGGTGCGAATCGGGTAGCGAAATAATAGTTTTTGCTGTTTGGGTTTGGTCTTTATGGGGTTGGTCTCGCGTTTATTGAGCGCTGCATAAGTAGTATCCTAAGCCTCCTTTGCGAAGGCATATCTGGTGGAAGCCCGCGCCTTTACAGGCTACGGAAAAACGCGCCGAAGCAACAAGCGAGGTGCTATGGGGTGTGGATACTACAAGACGGCATAACAAGAACTTGTGGTCTCGTTCGATCTGGAATCTGTTTTTCCGCAGCCCGTTTAGGCGCGGGAATCAGGTACCAAACGTGATGCGGCTTTAGCCGCTGTGTTCAACCTCATTAGCGAAGAGTAAACAGCTTCTCGGTTCGATAGAACATTTCTTTTGCAGGCATTAATAGGCTAACGCCAATGTTTGCTATTGGGCCATCAATGTTTGTCGCCGTAGATGGCCGTCGCGGGCGTATCTCCCACCCGCGCAAAGCCCCGGTACATGCCTTCCGTATTGAAAGGCAAAGCGACGTTGCCAAGGCGGTCGATGGCAATCAGCCCGCCACTCCCCTGAATCTGCGGCAGCTTCTCCATGACGGTGTACTCGGCAGCTTCCTGCAAACTCCTGCCGCCGTACTCGATTTGCGCCGATATGTCATGGGCGGCCACAAGGCGTATGAACATTTCGCCCATCCCCGTGCTTGACACCGCTACGTGGTGGTCAGCATAGCAGCCGGCGCCGATCACGGGCGTATCGCCTACCCGGCCAACTCGCTTGTTGGTGGTGCCGCCGGTTGAGGTCGCCGCCGCCAGGTTTCCGGCGGCGTCCAGCGCCACCGCGCCCACCGTGCCGATCTTCCCGTGAGGTTCCCGGGACGCCTCGGCGCCAAGTTGCAAGGCGCGTTGCCACTCCGCGTAGCGGAAATCGGTATAGAAGTAGCTTTGCTCCACCAGTGGCAATCCCCGGCTTTGGGCAAACTCTTCGGCGCCCTCGCCGGCCATCAGCACATGACCGCTGTGCTCCATTACCGCCCGCGCCGCCAGTATGGGATTGGGCAGCCGCCGCACACAGGCGACAGCGCCGGCTGACCGGCTCTTGCCGTCCATCACGGCAGCGTCCAGTTCATGGGTGCCGGCGGCCGTGAAGACCGCTCCTCTGCCGGCATTGAACAGCAGACAATCTTCCAGCAGGCGCACCGCCTCGGTGACTGCGTCGAGCGCGCTGGCGCCTTCGGCTAGCAGCTTCTGGCCGGCGCGCACAATCTCGCCGAGCGCGTCCAGGTAGCTTCTCTCCCGTGCGGGTGTCATCTCAGCACGCAGGATCGTCCCGGCGCCTCCATGGATGGCAATGATCGCAGTAGGTTTACTCACGCAGGCTCTCTTTCCTCCGGTAATAGCGCGTTCGCAAGAGCGGATTTCGATTCGGATCAAAGCTTCATGTTAATAGAATCCGGGAACTAACCAAACGCAACAACGGCGTTTGCTGGGGCCCCGGCTTCGCTTCGGCCGGGATAACGTCTTATTCGGAGGGATTCTTCTGCGGCACCGCCGCCCGGATTGGCCCTGTTCAGTAGTGCCTGCGGGTGCGAGAATATATCTCATCTTACCGGGGGAAAAACCATGCAGCCTTTCCGTTATCACGTCATTGTATGCACGCAGCAGAAAGTGGAGAACATTCCTTCTTGTGCAGCCGCCGGCGGTGCTCAAGTGGTCGGCGCGCTCTATGAGCAGCTCGATAAGCAAGGGCTGGGTGATGACGTGATCGTCAGCACGACTGGCTGCCTGGGCGCCTGCGATCATGGCCCGGTGATGATCGTCTATCCCGACGCGACCTGGTATGGACCGGTCGCGCCCGCCGACGTCGCCGAAATTGCCGCTTCGCACCTGAAGGGCGGCCGCCCTGTCGCCCGGCTGACGATCAAGGACGAAGGCGCATTGCGCGGGGAAATCCTGGATCACCGGCAGAAATACCTCGCCGCCGTAGCCGCCCGCGACAAGGCGGGGATCCTGCCCGACAACATCAGCCTGCATGAAATCCTGCGCGGCTTCATGTCCAGCCGTGCCCTGCTGACCGCGCTGGAACTGGACGTGTTTACCGCCGTCGGCAACGGAGCCAGCGCCGGACAATTGGCCGCCAAGCTTCATACCGACGCGCGCGCTACCGAGATGCTGCTGAACGTGCTCGTCAGCCTGAAGCTGCTGGCCAAGAAAGGCGATGTTTTCTCGAACACTCCAATCACCGCCCGTTTCCTCAGCGCCGGTTCGCCGGACAACGCCCGCCCGGGACTGATGCACAACGTCCACTTGTGGCACTCATGGTCAACGCTGACCGAGTGCGTGCGCCGGGGCACTGCGGTCTCCAGGAGTCCATCGGGCGAGCGCGACGAAGAGTCCACCCGCGCCTTCATCGCCGCCATGGATCGCAACGCCAGGGAGCGGGCTGCCCAGGTCGTGCGCGCGGTGGGCAATGATTTCCAGCGGATGCTGGACCTGGGCGGCGGTTCGGCTGCCTATTCGATTGCCTTTGCCCAGGCCAATCCGCGGCTCCGCGTTGACGTGCTCGACCTGCCCAACGTGCTGCCGCTGACGCAGGACTACATTCGCCGGGCAGGATTGGAAGCGCGCATCCAAACGCGTCCCGGCGACCTGCGCGCCGACACCTTCGGCCAGGGCTACGATCTGGTGCTGCTGTCGGCCATTGCCCACATGTTCTCGCCCGAGGAAAACCGGGATCTGCTGCGCCGTATCCATCAGGCTCTGGCGCCCAATGGCCGGCTGGTCTTGCAGGACTTCATCCTGGAAGCGGACAAGACCTCGCCCAACTTTGCCGTACTCTTCTCGCTGAACATGCTGGTGAACACCAGGGGCGGAGCCAGCTATAGCGAAACCGAATATGACGCGTGGTTGCGCGGCGCCGGCTTCCGCGAATCGAAGCGCGTGCGCCTTCCCGGTCCCGCCAACCTGATGATCGCCATCAAGTGACCGGGCGATCCGTGCCTGTTTAAGGAAGTTCTTGCCGGGACGCCCGGCAGGGTACAGAATTTACCGGCGGGATGCTAAGGGCGGCAGCGCACCCGCTTTACTGGATCAGACCGCCAAACTGGCTGTTCTTAGGGAGGAGAATTCATGTCTTTATTTGCGAAACTGTTTACCGGAGCCGTCCTGGCGCTAATCACGCTGGTCTCAGTCGCGCCGGCGGCAACCTATGTTTACGTGTCAAACGCCGAGGATGGCACCATCGGGATGTACGCCATGGCAAGCGACGGCACGCTAACGCCGGGTGCGCGCGTGCAGGCGCAAAAGCTCGTGATGCCGATGGCCGTCAGCCCGGACAAGCGCTTCCTCTATGCCGCAGCCCGCACCAAGCCCTACACCGTCTTTACCTTTGGCATCGATCCCAAGACGGGCGCGCTGACCCAGCTCTCGAAGACACCAACCGCCGAGAACCTGGTGAACATCTCCACGGACAAGACCGGCAAGTACCTTTTTGGCGCGAGCTTCACCGCCGCGCTTGTCAGTGTGAACCCCATCGGCAAAGGTGGCAAGGTAT
>JBEKQR010000439.1:0-3753 GCA_049519515.1 Candidatus Korobacteraceae bacterium | reverse complement strand
GCCCGCATTTTTGTTGGCTCTGGACGGCGTGGCTCAAGGCACCCCAGCAAGTCAAATGCGGACTTGCTGGGGACCCCGCGAAGCCACGCCCTTTCAAAGCACTATTTTTGAAACAAGCTCTAGTAATCCAGCGGCAACTGCTGCAGGTGCTCCATGGTGAGCACGGGGCCTTCCTTGCAGACATAATGCGAGCCGACGTTGCAGCGGCCGCACTTGCCCACCCCGCACTTCATGCGGTTTTCCAGGCTGGTATAGACCAGCCCCGGTTTTACGCCCATCTTCTGCAGCACGGGCAGGGTGTTTTTGATCATGATCGGCGGCCCGATCACCAGCACCACAGGATCTTTCGCCGCCACCTGCGCGCGCTCGAAGACGGTGGGCACAAACCCGATCTCGCCCTTCCAGTCCGGAGTCTCTCCTCCGGGGTCGACGCACTGGATGACACGCGTGCGTTCGCGCTTGGCCCACTCCGCCAGCTCGTCGACGAAGACCAGATCGCCGACGGTGCGCGCGCCGTAGACGATGGTAATGTCGCCAAAGTCGGCGCGATTTTCCAGGGCGTACCAGACGGCACAACGGATCGGCGGCATGGCGATTCCGCCGCCCAGGAAGATCAGGTCGTGACCCTTCCACACGTCCCAGGGATAGCCGTTGCCATAGGGGCCGCGGAAGCCGATGATCTCTCCGGGCTCGACCTTCCACATCGCTTCGGTGACGCGTCCGACCTTGCGGAAGCAGAACTCGATGCGGTCCTTCCAGTTGGAGCTCGAGCAGATATTGAAGGTCGATTCGCCGAAGCCGAATACGGAGAAGATGCCGAATTGTCCTACCTGAAAGGTGAAGCTCTTGGCGCGCTCCGCGTCGAGAAAGCGCAGAGCTACGGACTTGACGTCGGAGGTTTGCTGCCGGACGGAGATCACTTCCATCAGTTCGGGTTTATAGATGTTGGCCACTTTGAATCTCCGTCAGCATGCTCAGCACGCCCATTCCCACCGGGCAGTTGCGCACGCAGTTGCCGCAACCGGTGCAGAGAATCTCGCCGAATTTTTCCGGGTAGATCGAGAACTTGTGCAGAATGCGCTGCCGCTGCCGCGCCGGTTGCGCGCCACGGGGGTTATGTCCGGAAGCGTGCAAGGTAAAGATCGGGAACTGGCAAGTGTCCCAGGTGCGGACGCGGGCGCTGCCGGCGGAGGCTCCGGCGTCCACGATGTCGAAGCAGTGGCAGGTCGGACAGGAGAAGGCGCACACGCCGCAGGCCAGGCAGGTGCGTCCGTGCTCCGCCCAGAACGGGTCCTCGAAGTGAGAGCCGACGAAGGCGCGAACCTTCGCCGCATCGAACTTACGTTCTGGAAGCGGCGCGGCTTTGGCCGTTTCGCTGGAATTCTCGCTCTTGCCGGAGAACAGGGCCTTGCCTTTTTCAGTGACGCACCGCAGCTCGTAGCGGCCGTCGCCCAGTTCGAGCAGAATGGCGTCGCTGCCGCGTTGATCTTCCGGGCCCAGGCCCACGGAGGTGCAGAAACACGCTTCATCAGGAGCGCCGCAGGCAATCGTGACGACCGTGCTCGCCGCGCGCCGCAGGTTGTAGAACTCGTCCGCGAAGTCCCAGTTGAAAACGTGGTCCAGGATGGGCAGCGCCGCCGCGTCGCATGGCCGGGCGCCGAGGATTATCTGCTCCTGCTTGCTCTGCGCGGGCTCGATCAACTGAATTTCGCGCCCCTTGATGCGGTACTGGTAAAGCGTTTCCTGCTTGGGGAAGAAGAACTCCTTGATCGAATTCGCCGGGCGCACGGGGCCCCCAGCAAGCCCGGTTTTGGCTTGCTGGGGTGAAGGCAGGAAGCCGTCGAGCAGCAGGGATTCGGGAGCCGCCAGAGGCGCGTACAGCACGCGGTCCTTGACCTGGGTGGGTCCGATGACG
Source organism: Candidatus Korobacteraceae bacterium (assembly GCA_049519515.1). Classification (GTDB taxonomy): domain Bacteria; phylum Acidobacteriota; class Terriglobia; order Terriglobales; family Acidobacteriaceae; genus CAWBRT01. The sequence continues at coordinate 1,838 of JBEKQR010000439.1, read as the reverse complement.
CGTTTGCCGCCGCTCATCCACTCCGCCGCAAGCTGCCGTAACGTGGTGTTTCGAATGATCTCGCTCACCCGATGAACTCCTCTTTGTCCTGTTGCGAAAACGACCCGATCAGCAGCTCCACCGAGGGATCGACTCCCGCCTGGTAGCCGAAGTGCTTCTTGGCCGCCCGGGCCAACTGCATGTTGAGGAGCCCCAGGTCGATCCTCACCGGGCACGCCTGGGCGCAAGCGCCGCAGCCGATGCAGCGGCCGGCCAGGTGAAAGGCGCGGGCAATGTGCCAGGCGAAGTTGCCCTTGGTGCTCGGAGCCGGATCGATGCTGATGGGTTGGTTCTTCTCCACCAGGCAGCGCTCGCAGTAGCACATGGGGCAGACCTGGCGGCAGGCATAGCACTTCACGCAGCGCTCGAACTCCTCGACCCAGAAGGCCATGCGCTCGGCGCGCGGCATCTCCAGCAGGGCCTCAAGCTTGCCGGGTTTGAGCACGGGAGTCTGCGCCGGAACCTCGCCAATGACGGTATCGGCAAAGCGCGGCGTGCGCACCGCGCAATGGCTGCAACGCGGCTGGTCCATGCCCTCGCAGGCCATGCCGATGACGTGCAGGTTCTTGCGCTCGAACTGCGACTCCTTTTCCAGCACCACCAGCGCGCGCTCATCGCAGGCCTTGATGACGATGGCGGGGCGTCCCAGAGCCTTGACTTCCTTGCGCTTCAGGTACATCGCCAGGTTCGCCGTGCAGCGCGTGTTCCAGAGGAGCCGGTCGGTGTCCTCCGGCCGCATCACCAGGATGGGGCCGCGCTTGCCGTATCCAATGACCACCTTCACCGTGCCTTCCGTCAGCAGCTTGCGGGCTTCGGCGCGCATCTGCGCCTCGGTGTCGAAGGTCTTGAATGCCGCCGGCTGCCGTTTAGGCTGGGGGAGAGCCTTGGCTTTGCCGGCGGCATACAGTTCGGTGTACGGCCCCATCTTGCGCGTCTTTTCCGTAATCTCGGTTACCACCTGCTGGAACTTTTTGCCTTCGGCGGCGGAGATCCAGCTGAAGTGAATGCGCTCCAGGTCGAAGCCGAGCAGGTCGAGCAGCTCGCGGAAGAGTATCCAGCGGCGCCGGGCGTGGTAATTGCCGGAGGTGTAGTGGCAATCGCCGGGGTGGCAGCCGGAGACCAGGACGGCGTCGGCGCCGATCTCGAAGGCCTTGACCAGCAGGTTGAAGTCTATGCGGCCGGTGCATGGCAGGCGAATGATGCGGATATTCGGCGGATACTCCAGCCGCGTCGTTCCCGCCAGGTCGGCCCCCAGATAAGTACACCAGTTGCAGACGTAGGCCAGAATCTTGGGCTCGAATTGGGTCGCTTCACTCATGCCAGGCTCTCGACCATGGAGTAAATCTGCTGCTCGGTGAAGCCCTGCAGCTCAACGCTTTTGGACGGACAGACGGAAACGCAGGTGCCGCAGCCCATGCACAGGCCTTGATTCACGCGCGCCGTGTTCTTCACGAAAGCTCCTCTCGGCGTTCGCACCTCCGCCTTGTCGATGGCGTGATACGGGCAGGCGCGCACGCAGGTGTAGCAGGCGGCGCAGGTCTGCTCGGTGACGGCGGCGATCTCCGGCTCGCGGAAGAGCTGATCGGAGGCCAGCGTGATCTGCACCTTGCTGGCCGCCGCCGAGGCCTGTGCCACCGACTCGGGAATGTCCTTGGGCGCGTGTGCCGCGCCCGCGATATAGACTCCCGCGGTGTTGGTCTCCACCGGACGCAGCTTGGGGTGCGATTCCAGCAGGAAGCCGTACTCGTCGTAGCCCACGTTCAGCTTGCGGGCCAGCTCTTCAATGCCGGGCGCGGGAC
>JBEKQR010000438.1:0-3755 GCA_049519515.1 Candidatus Korobacteraceae bacterium | reverse complement strand
GCTGCCGTGAGCGCTTTACGGCCGACCCAGAAAAATACCTCGACCCGAACTACAAGCCCATGGGCATGGGTCCGGTACTGGGCGGCATTATGCCGGCACCCCAACAGGCTAAGACCGGCCATGCTGCGGAGCCCGTGTCGCCAGCGCCGGCAGTTCCCGCGGCTGCGGCGAAAGAGATTTACACCTGTCCGATGTGTCCGGAGGTGCGGCAGAACGGTCCGGGAGCGTGCCCCAAATGCGGCATGGCCCTGGAGCCGGAGACTGTTCAGCTCCCGGTTTCCAAAACCGACTACATCTGTCCCATGGACCCGGAGGTGGTAAGTGACAGCCCGGGGGCGTGCCCGAAGTGCGGCATGGCTTTGGAACCCAGAACCGTGGCCGCCGCAGCGCCGGAAAACCCGGAGCTGCGCGAGATGGGCCGCCGATTGAAGATATCGCTGTTGTTCGGCGTGCCGTTGCTGGCGCTCGCCATGGCGCACATGGTTACCCCGCTCGTTAACGTGATCGGGGCTGCGGCGGTGGCCTGGATAGAGCTGGCGCTGGCCACGCCGGTCGTGGTTTGGTGCGGGCTGCCTTTTTTCCAGCGCGCGCGCGACTCTCTGCGCCACCGCAGTCCGAACATGTTCACCTTGATCGGCATGGGCGTGGGTGCGGCTTACGGATACAGCGTGATTGCCACCCTGCTGCCGGGAATATTTCCCGCTTCGCTGCGCGTCGAGCATGGGCAGCCGCCGGTCTATTTTGAAGCGGCGGCAGCGATCACAATCCTGGTGCTGGTGGGGCAGGTTCTGGAACTGCGCGCGCGCGGCCAGACAAGCAGCGCCATACGCTCGCTGCTCGACCTCTCGCCGCGGGTGGCGCACCTGGTAGACGACAGTGGCAGCGAACACGATGTTCCACTCGAACAGGTGCAAGTAGGACAGAAGCTGCGCATCCGCCCGGGAGAAAAGATCCCGGTGGACGGCTCCGTGCTGGAGGGGCAGAGCGCCGTCGATGAGTCCATGCTGACAGGCGAGCCGATCCCGGTGGAAAAGGCCGCCGGCAGCCGCGTGGTTGGCGGCACGGTGAATGGCACGGGAAGCCTGCTGATGCGCGCCCAACGCGTGGGCAGCGAAACCGTGCTGGCCCAGATCGTGCGCATGGTGAGCGAGGCCCAGCGCAGCCGCGCTCCCATTCAGCGCCTTGCCGACCGGGTGTCGGCCGTGTTTGCGCCGGCCGTGATCAGCGTTTCGATCGCGACCTTCGTGGCCTGGATGATCTGGGGGCCGCAGCCACGCTTCGCCTACGCCCTGGTGAACGCCGTGGCGGTGCTGATCATTGCCTGCCCCTGCGCCCTCGGGCTGGCAACGCCGATGGCAATCATGGTGGGGACCGGGCGCGGCGCGCGGGCCGGAGTGCTCTTTAAGAATGCCGAGGCCCTGGAACGGCTGGAGAAGATCGACACGCTGCTGATCGACAAGACCGGCACCATCACCCAGGGCAAGCCGGCGCTGGAGGCTGTAACTGCGGCGCCCGGCTTCGGCGACGAGCAGGTGGTGCAGTGGGCGGCGAGCCTGGAGGCAGCCAGCGAGCATCCGCTGGCCCAGGCCATCGTCGAGGCCGCCAAGGCGCACCACATCGAGCTTAGACCGTTGTCGCAATTCCAATCGTTCACCGGCAAGGGCGTCTCGGGAGACGTGGGCTACAGGCGGGTGCTGGTGGGCACGGCCAATTTTCTGGCGGAAAACGGGGTTGCCACAAACGCCCTGGAAAGCGCCGCCGAAGAGTTGCGCGACAGCGGCCATACGGTTACGTTCGTGGCTGTCGACGGCGGGCTTGCCGGAGTTCTGGGGATTGCCGATCCGATTCGCCCGAGCGCAGCCGAGGCCATCCATGCCTTAATGCAGGATGGCATTCGCGTGGCCATGATTACCGGAGATAACCGCGTGACGGCGCAAGCCGTGGCGCGCCAACTGGGCGTGAACGAGTTCTATGCTGAAGTGTTGCCCGAAGAAAAGATCGAGGTAGTCAGGGAGCGGCAGAAGCAGGGAAGAGTGGTGGCGATGGCGGGCGACGGCATCAACGACGCTCCCGCCCTGGCGCAGGCCGACGTAGGCATTGCCATGGCGACCGGAACAGACGTGGCCATTCAGTCGGCGGGAGTGACCGTGGTTGGGGGCGATTTGCGCGGCATCGTGCGCGCCCGCCGGCTGAGCAAGGCGGTCATGCGCAACATCAGGCAGAACCTGTTCTTCGCCTTTATATACAACGCCGTGGGCGTGCCGGTGGCGGCGGGCATCCTGTATCCGTTCGCCGGTGTCCTGTTAAGCCCGATTTTCGCGGCGGCGGCCATGAGCTTCAGTTCGATATCGGTGATCTCGAATTCGCTGCGGCTGCGGGGAGAAAAGTTGTAGTTCCACCCCGGCAAGCGTAGCGGCGTTTGCCGGGGCCCCGGAAGCGGCGCATCCATCTTCCTGAGAAATTAAAAGTTTTAGCCCTTGCAAAAGCGCTCGCGGGCGGTATAATTCGCGCCATTCAGAGCTGAATTAAATGGACCCCTGACAAACAACCGGCAGAGTGGTCTGCCGGGTAAGGGAATTTCCTATCCTGGTTTCCACAGGAGGCATTTATGAATTGGCCGATGGCGCGCATCGCGGCCGCTGCTATTCTGCTCGGGCTTGCGCCCTGGGGCGCCGCGCAGCTTTTACCGCAAACGAAACCCAGCCGTGCGCCGTCCGACAAGCCGGCGCAGACATCCAGCAAGACAGTGCGTTTTCACCGGGTATCGGAGCCCCGCGAAGGGGCGTTCACTATGCTGATTCCCGATGGCTGGACGGTGGAGGGCGGCGTTTCTCGCATAAACCCTGGCAAGGCGGGAGGAGCAGGGAACTCGGTAGCCGCCAAAGTGGATTTCGTGGTGAAACGTGATTCCGCCGGCACCGTGATGACACACAGGCTACCCGACATGCTCTATAAGGACATGCGGCGTTCCCCGGCCGCCAGCATGTTCCCCACAGGAAGCAACTATAGCGGCATGACGGTATCGCCCCCGATGGATGCCATTTCCTATCTTATGAACGTGGTTTTTCGCAAACAGAGGCCGCAAGCCAGGAATGTGAAAGTGGTGGCGAAGGTACCGCTGCCCAAGGCGGCACAGTCATACGACCGGATAGACCACATGATGGCCCCGCAGATCAATTATCAAAACAATACGGGGCTTGTGCTGGTGTCCTACGAAGAACGCGGGATTCGCTTCACGGAGGTGCTTTATGCCGACATACAGGTTTGGGGGATGGGGGCCGACATGTGGGGCAACAAGGACACCTACATGGCGCGCGCGCCGGCTGAGGAATTCGAGCGCATGTGCCGCGTGTTCAAACTCATGAACGAATCGACCAAGCTGGACCCCAAGTGGATACAACGCGAACTGCGAAGCCAGGGGGAGCGCGGGAAGACCATCGCGGGCGTGCAACAACACAACGCGCAGATTGAAGACGAGATGGTTCGCCAACGCCAAACCACCAATGCCGAGATCCATAACCAGGTCCAATTGGTGCTGACAGAGACGAGTTCTGAAATCAACCCCCATACCGGCAAGGCGGAAGTGACTCTGGGCCGCCCCTCCGGGGGCGTCTACTACGACCCGAACGGAGGCCGCGCTATTTTGTCGACTGATGCGAACTGGGACCCGGAGCAGGACCCGGCAACCCGCGGCATGGGGTGGAAGAAAGCCAAAGAATGAGGAACCGGGCTGCTGCCGATCGCGCGCCGTTGAT
>JBEKQR010000437.1:0-3757 GCA_049519515.1 Candidatus Korobacteraceae bacterium | reverse complement strand
GGCCTTGATGCTGGCGATCGCTCTTTCCTCCTCGATTTCCGGAGTGGGAATCTTGAGCGGCGCCGCCCAGAATCCGCTGACCGTGTCGTTCGTGGAAAAGGCGACAGGCCAGTCGATAAGCTGGTTGACGTGGCTGATCTATGCCGAACCGCTGGGGATAGTGCTGACCATCTTTGTCTATTTCTTCGTGAGCCGTATGGTGAAAGTGGAATTCGAGGAGGTTCCCGGCGGCGCCGAGCTGGTGCGGCAGCGCTTGCAGGAACTGGGGCCGATGAGTCCGAGGGAGCGCAGGCTCCTCTACATTCTTCTGGCCACCATTCTCGCCTGGGCCACCGAGCCGCTGCACAAGATCGATGCCAACAGCGTCTCGGTTCTGAGCGTGCTGTTGTTGTTGTTCCCCTTCGTGGGAGTGGCCGATTGGAAGGGCGTCGCCAAGAAAGTGGACCTGGGAACGATTGCCTTGTTCGGCGCCTGCATTTCCATGGGCGAGCTGCTGTTCCGCACGGGCGCGGCCACCTGGGCGGCAAAATCGTCGTTGGGGGCGATGGGCGTGACCGAGATGCGGCCCCTGATGATCATGATTGTCTTTGCCGTGGCCATATTCTTCGTCAGGCTGGCATTCGCCAGCAGCGCGGCGGCGGTCTCGGCGCTGGTTCCGACCATTCTGGGGTTCCTGCTCAGCGCCAAGAGCTCGAGCCTGCACATCGTGGGCATGACGGTAGTGGCGTCATACATAATTCTGTTCACCTGCGTGCTGCCGGTGAACTCGCCGCAAACCATGATTCCCTACGCCACCGACACCTACGAGGCCAAAGAGTACATACGAATAGCGCTGCCGTTCACGGTGGTCGCGTTGCTGGCTTGGCTGTTGTTCTACCTGACCTACTGGCGCTGGCTGGGATTTGTGTAGGGCTTGGTTCATCGCTGCTGAGAGGATGACCGGGAGGGGATGAGGATGATAACGGATACTGACCGTCGCAGTTTTCTCAAGGGCGCAGCCGTGGTGGCGGCGTCCAGCCTGATGGCGGCGGATTTGCAGGGTGCGGAAAAGCGGGCGACGGGGTCGCCGGCGAACGCCGTTTTTGCGGTTGCCGGGGCGCAAGCAACCCCCAATGCCGGCCCGAATCCCGATCCCGGCAAGCCAAAACTGGTGGTTGCGCCCGCCAAGGCAACAGATTGTCACGCGCACATCATCGGCCCGGCGGAGAAGTATCCCTACGTCGCCGGACGCAGTTACACCCCGGTTGAGGCGCACCGCGAGCAGTACGTGCGCATGCTGGCCGCGCTCGGCTTAGAGCGGGCGGTCATTGTTCAGCCAAGTTTTTATGGAACCGACAACAGCCGGACGCTCGATGCCATTGCCGAGTCTCGCGGCGAGTGGCGCGGCGTGGCGGGCCTGGACGCCGGCACTGCCAGGAGCGAGGTGCAGCGGCTGCACGAGGCCGGATTCCGCGGCGCGCGCGTCAACCTCTCTTTCAAAGGCGGTCCCACGCTCGAAGACCTGGACAAGGTGGCGCGCCTGGTGGCGCCATTCGGCTGGCACATGCAGATCCAGGTCGAGGGCCGCGACCTGGCGGAGCTGGCTCCGCGCTTTCGCCAACTGCCCGGCCAGTTTGTGATCGATCACATGGGACGCGTGCCGCCGGAGCTGGGCGTCGAGTACGCGGGCTTCCAGAGCCTGCTCGGGCTGCTGCGCCAGGGTAACTGCTGGGTCAAGCTGGCATCAGCCTATGCGCTTTCACGCAAACCGTATCCACACGAGGATATTGTTCCGTTTGCCAAGGCGCTGATCGAGGCCGGCCCCAACCGGACGGTGTGGGGAAGCAACTGGCCGCATCCCAGCTACAAAGGCACGCCGCCGGTGGACGCCACCCAGCTTGATCTGCTGGCCCTCTGGGCTCCGGAAGCGGCGGCGAGAAAACGCATCCTGGTGGAGAATCCGGCAAAGCTGTACGGATTCCCTGACTAAAATCCTACTCAAGCAAAAGAGGCCCTGAGTGGGCCACCCAGCCGGATTCCAGTAGTAAGCGCAGCACCTACGCTCCAGCGGCGCCTTTTCCCACATTTGCTGACTGCGGCAAATGTGGGGCACGTCAGTGTTTTACGTCAGCGTTTCACGTCAATGTTTTCTTCTACTGATTAGGAAATACTGTATCCGTGACCACGGCGCCCTGATACAAAACGGTCACGCTAATTCCTAATCAGCCCTAGCCGAGTTTGCAGTGTTTTTCCAGCCAGTCGGCCACTATCACAGCGGTTTCATTTTCGTGCCCGGTGTACCAGTGGTCGCCGTCGGGAATGATGCGCACCTCGCAAGGGGCGGCGGCATTGGCGGCAAATGCCTCCGCCGGATAAGACACAGGGTCTTCCTTGGAGCCGCGCAGGAACAGGGACGGGCAGCAGATTTTGGCGGCACACTCGACCGTGTCCGGAGTGTTGCGGGTGCGGTCGAGAAAGCTCTCGGCGCTGATCGCCCACCACCAGCCCGGCAGCAGCATCAGCTCGCGCCCCTTGCCCTGGACCACCATCGTTTCCGCCTGGGCGGTCAGCTCCGCTTGCCGGTCGCGGGCGAAAAGGCCGGCGCCGTTCATGCGCTCGGCCAGATGGACTCCGCCGCCGTGGGCGGACAGCAGCACCAGCGCCCGCGGACTGCCATAGTTGTCGGCGCAGTGCTTGGCGGCCAGCATGCCGCCGTTACTGTGGCCGATGACGATCGGGTTCTTGAAGCCACGGGAGGCGAGCCAGTCGGAGGCCAGGCGGTTGTCCTCGATTCCTTCGCTGTTGAACTGGAAAGATCCGCCGGAGGCATAGCGCGCTGCTCCGCCACGGCCGCCGGCAGAGGTAATCATGTCGTGTCCGCGCCGATTGAAGGCCAGGCAGGCTATGCCGCGCGGCACCAGCGCCTCGGGCAAAAAGCGCGGCGGCCCGGTGTAGAAATTGCAGCAATTGCCGTGGAAGATCAGCGCGGCTGCGGCGGGCTTCCGGCCTTCGGGGAGGTAGAACAGGCCGTCGAGCGGCTCGGCAGGGGTCTCTATGGATATGACTTCGGCACGCATTCAGGTTCTCCTTGTAGGATCTGCAGCTTCGGATCACGGTCGGCCAAGCCCCGCCGCCGAGGGCGGGGGCGCAACGGGAAATCAGAACCCGGGCACGGCTACTTGCACGTGTCCCACCTGTGGCGGGCCGGCGAAGAATTCGCCCACCAGCTTCCGCCACTGCTGAAAGGCTTCCGACTGCCGGAAATGGACGGTGTGATCCTCTACCGTTTCCCAGGTTACCATCAGCGTGTAGCGTGAAGGCTGCTCAACGGAGCGCAGCAGCCGCAGGCCGTGACATCCACGGGCGCGTTGAAATAGCGGAATGGCTTGCGTCACGCCGCGTTCAAAGGCAGACTCCATCCCGGGTTTCACCTCGATCTGGGCCATTTCAAAGATCATGGTTGCTTCCTCGCGGGGTTGTGTGAAAAAGATTTTGTATTGGTTGTTGGCAGTTTACCAGTCCAGGAAAGATACAGCCAATTTGCCGGATGCAGACTGCAGAAACAACCCCACCCTACGCCAAAAGCAGGCGTAGGGTGGGGCATCCTGCTCACACAGCGGCTAAAGCCGCATTGCTTTCGTCCCTGATTCCCGCGCCTAAACAGGCTGCGGAAAAACTCGAATGCTCCATCATTTTTGAAGGGGCGCGGCTTCAGCCGCGCCGTAACGGCCCTTTATTTTCAATATCCCGAGCGGGCTTCAGCCCGCGAGGGATCTGC
>JBEKQR010000436.1:0-3767 GCA_049519515.1 Candidatus Korobacteraceae bacterium | reverse complement strand
CTCTTTTGGGATGTGGACACACAGGCTGACTTCCTGCTTCCCCAAGGCCATTTGTATGTTCCCGGAGCGGAGTCGATCATTCCTAACCTGGCGCGGCTCACGCGTTACGCGCGGCGCGAAGGTGTCACGCTCATCTCTTCCGCCTGCTCGCGCGTGGGTACTGAGTAGCACTGGTCAGCGACGCCGTTCGCGCCATCGATCCCGCCAAAGCAGCGGAGTTTCTCCGGGAACTGCAAAAGCGTGGAGGCGAGCTGGTGACCACCCGCCAGATTGTAGGCCCGAAATACGCGCGTGCCGCGTAAGCCGCCCCAGCAATAACAGCATTTGCTGGCCCCCCACTGGCGGCGCTCCGCCCGGCGAGAGCTCGGGCAAAAGAAGTGTCCTCCTGCCGGAAAGGCCGTGATACACTGCAAAAAATAAAAGTAAGGACTTGCGCGCAAGCGGGTTCTCGCTCCAGGCCGGATGTTCGGCTCGGTGGCCAATAGACCGTAACGGTCAAGCGGTTCGAGAAAAGTCAATCTTCTTCAAGTTTCTGTCTGCAGTCCGCTTGCTGCAATAGTCAACATAGAACCATGCTCATTCCACATAAGAACCATGCTCATTCCACCCCAGCACGCCTTAAAGGCGGCGCGTGCCGGGCTCCGGGTAGTGTTTGCCGGGATGAAGTTGCGGTACCGGTGACGGCCGCCTTTGCCGTTACCGGGAGAGAGCATAACGTAAGCTCATCTTTTAAAAAAAGGGGTTGAAAGATAAATGACAGGTCAATCGGCAACAGCAAAGCCCAAGGACCCGAAGCCGGGGCAGCAAGCCCCTGAGTTCCTGGTCCACGAAGACGGCGATGGCGTGGGTGTCATCGTCGTGGAGGGCATCAAGGCAGGTCAGGAACTGACCGGCTGGGTGATGGCTGAAGATCGCACCATCAAGGTCAAGGTGCTCAACAATATTCCTATCGGGCACAAAGTTGCGCTCAAGGATTTCAAGGCCGGCGACGGCGTCATCAAGTACGGCGTAGATATAGGCAAGGTGGTTGCCCCCATCAAGAAGGGCGAGCACGTGCACATACACAATCTCAAGACGAGGAGGTGGTAAGCCATGCAGAAAACATTTCTAGGATATCGTCGCGAGAACAAACGCGTGGGCGTGCGCAACCACGTCATCATTCTGGGCCTGGACGATCTTTCGCAGGCCGCAGTCGACGCAGTGGCCAACAACGTCAAGGGAACGTTGCCCATCACCCATCCCTATGGCCGTCTGCAGTTCGGGGCTGATCTGGATCTTTATTTCGCCACCCTGATCGGCGCCGGCTCGAATCCCAACGTGGCTGCCGTGGTGGTGATCGGCATCGAGCCGGTGTGGACAAACCTGATCGTCGAGGGCATTGCCAAGACGGGCAAGCCGGTGGCCGGCTTCGGCATCGAACAGCACGGTCAACTCAACACCATCTGCGATGCGTCGCGCAAGGCCAAGGAGTTCGTGCAGTGGGCCAGCGAGAAGCAGCGCGAGGAGTGCAAGCTCAACGAGCTCTGGGTGTCGTGCAAGTGCGGCGAATCGGATACGACATCCGGCCTGGCGACTAACCCGACAGTGGGCAACGCCTTTGAAAAGCTGGAGAAGGCGAGCTGCACGCTGCTGTTCGGCGAAACCACGGAGATCACCGGCGGCGAGCAGCTGGTTCCCGAACGTTGCGTGAACAAGGCGGTGGCCGACAAATTCATGTACTTCTTCAACCGCTACGCCAAGGTGGTGGACGACCACAAGACCAACGATCTGTGCGACTCGCAGCCGACCAAAGGCAACATCGAGGGCGGGCTGACGACGATCGAAGAGAAGGCGTTGGGCAATCTGCAGAAGATCGGCAAGAAGTGCAAGGTGGTTGGCTGCCTGGACAAGGCGGAAGTTCCCACCGGGCCGGGCCTGTGGTTTATGGACTCCTCGTCGGCGGCGGCGGAAATGGTGACCTTGGCGGCAGCGGCTGGCTTCGTGGTCCACTTATTCCCCACGGGACAGGGCAACATCATCGGCAACCCCATCCTGCCGGTGATCAAGCTGAGTTCCAACCCGCGGACGGTGCGCACCATGGCGGAGCACGTCGATGTTGACGTGAGCGGCCTGCTGCGGCGGGAGATCAACCTGGACCAGGCTGGCGACAAGCTGTTGGAGTGCATGTTCCGCACCACCAACGGTCGCCTGACTTCGGCCGAGGCGCTGGGACACCGCGAGTTCGTGATCACGCGGTTGTACGAAAGCGCGTAATCCACGCCGGCGCGTACGGGTGGATTTCGCCGGAAAGATAGCCGCAGAGGGCACAGAGAACAGGCAGGCTTATATCGGTTCCAGGCAGTTCCTGCTGTGTTCTCTGTGCTCCGCTGTGGCCGCTGCTTTTGGTCTTTGAACTAACGACAGTCAGCCAGGCTTAGGTACGCCTTACGGTGACGGCACTTAACTACAAAATCGGAGCGGCCTTCAATGTTGCAACAACAGCCGGAGCAAGTGGATCAACAGGTAGACATTCGCACAATGTCTATTCTTGCCTTTTCGGCAACGGCAGGCGTGCTGGTCGAGTTCTACGACTTCTTTATGTATGGCTACGCCGCGGCCAGCGCCTTCCCCTCGGTGTTCTTCCCCAAGTTGTCGCCTAACGTGGCCCTGGTATTTTCGTACCTGGCGTTTGGGGCCGGCTTTCCGGCCCGGATTCTGGGGGCATTTATCTTCGGCCACTACGGCGATCGCACGGGCCGCAAGTTTGCCTTCCTCATCAACATCGTGATTGTGGGCGTCACCACTTGCGCGGTGGGCCTCCTGCCCGGCTATGCGACTCTTGGCATAATGGCTCCCCTCCTGTTGTTGCTCCTGCGCGTCATCCAGGGCATCGGGCTAGGCGGCGAGTTTGGCGGCGCCTCGTCGCTGCTGGCCGAATTCGGCGCGCACCGCAAGCACCGGGCATTTTGGATGTCGCTGGCCAACATGGGCATTCCCCTGGGCGCCGTGGCTGCCAGCGCGGTAATGTTCACGTTGAGCAGCAGCTTCAAGACGGGCGGCTGGCGGGTGGCCATGCTGCTGTCGCTGGTGATCGTGATTCCGGCGCTCCTGGCACGCTACAAGCTTGCCGACTCTCCCTTGTTCGAGCGGCTCAAGCAAAGGGAGCAGCTTGCCAAGATGCCCAGCTTTTCGGTCTTCAAGAAGCACTCCCGCCCCATTTTCCTGCTGGCCCTGGTGTGTGCCTTCCAGCAGATGGACGGGTACGTGAGCGGAACCTACATCATCACTTTCCATCATCTGGCCGGCATCTCGCTGGCTACTACGGCGGTTATCATCATGGCCAGCCGCATTGGAGACGTGCTTGGCGTGGCGCTCGCCGGACCTCTCGCTGACATGCTCAAGCGGCGGCAGGTCGCCTATATGGCCATTGCCGCCACCTTCATCATCTCGTATCCGTTGGTACAGGCGATTTTGGCCCGCAACATTCCCATGTGCATTCTCACCCAGTTTCTGATCACCTTCTTCGGCATCGGGATATTGCACGGACTGGCTCCCATTCTGACCTCGGAGAGCTTCCCGACCAAGTTCCGATACTCCGGCACGGGCATCTCTTATAGCATCTCCGCCGTTATGGGCGGCATGATTGCGCCGGCTGTCTTGGCTGGGCTGATTGGGCAGGATGCGCTGCACAACTGGCACTGGGTGATCATTGTCTATGGAATCTACGCCGTGATCGCCATGGTGGCACTGATCTTTATCCGGGAGACGCGCGACTTGAGGCTGCACGA
>JBEKQR010000435.1:0-3771 GCA_049519515.1 Candidatus Korobacteraceae bacterium | reverse complement strand
AAGAGTGCGACAGTCTTCTCGCGCTGAGGGTCAGGCTCATATGGAAAAGTGGAAGCTAGCGCGGCGGCCACTTTCGGGTTGCCGAAACGAAAAGGTACAATGATGCAATCACGCAGTGAACGTTTCAGTTTGTCGACAGACACCTATGAGCCGAAGTTCGCGCTGTCAGTCGTGGTGCCCTGTTATAACGAGGCGGAGGTATTGCCAGAATTCTATCGCCGTATCACGGCCGCATGCGCCAAGGTGACGGATTCGTACGAGATTATTTTTGTGAATGACGGCTCGTCTGACGGTACATGGCACCTTTTGTGCGCGCTCGCGGCAAACGACCCCCATTTGATCTGCGTGAACCTTTCCCGAAACCATGGTCATCAACTCGCTCTTACTGCGGGTCTGTCATACTGTCGGGGAAACAGAATTTTCATCATAGATTCAGATCTCCAAGACCCGCCCGAGCTCCTTCCGGAAATGATGAAAATCATCGATGCAGGCGCAGATGTCGTGTATGGCCGACGCCGGTCTCGTGCTGGCGAATCTATAATAAAAAAGGCAACGGCCTTTCTTTTCTATCGCATCTTGAACTTCCTTGCGGACCAACGTATTCCGGAAGATACAGGAGATTATCGCCTGATAACAAGGCGGGTACTGGAGGTTTTCAACGCGATGCCGGAAAACCACAGGTTTATTCGCGGCATGATTTCGTGGGTGGGCTTCCGGCAGGTGCCTCTACTCTACGACCGTTCGTCGCGTTTTGCGGGCAGCACCAAATATCCACTCAGGAAGATGTGCAGGTTTGCGCTGGATGCTATAACAAGCTTTTCGGTTAGGCCGTTGCGATTGGCGTTTTATGCCGGGTTTTTCCTCTGCGCAATTTCGTTCATTCTGTTGGCGTACTCTGTTTACGCTTATTTGGTGCATGAGACGGTTCGGGGCTGGGCAAGCATTATGGCGGTGTTGCTCTTCTTTCTATCCGCCCAATTCATGGTTCTCGGAATGATCGGCGAGTACATAGGCCGACTCTATCTAGAAGCCAAGCATCGCCCGCTTTTTGTTGTCGAAGAGGTCACTCAAAATAAAGCGGTAATGCGTGCGTCGGCGGAGTAAGCAGTCTATTTTTTGGCGCAAATCTTTGCCGGATCGAGCACCTGCGCCGGGAAATTATGATTAGCCCGCAACTGCGTTGGTTCACTTGCTTCACCCTGATTTGATTTACTCCGCTATCGATTTTCATATTTCTTTGCAGCGGCCTTGACTGTTCAAAGCTAAATGGAAGATACTGCAAGATCCTCAGTAGAGAACTGCCTGCCGTGCTCTGCGCGGGCTAAATGCGACGGGCCGGATGCTGCCATGCCGATTACAAATCGCGGCCCTGCCCTAATTAGGGTGCTATTTGCCGAGCGCGTGATTCCTAATTACCGGTTGGGCGCCTTTCGTCTCCTAGCGAGTCGACCTGGCATACACCTTACGGTTTCCTATTGGAGCCACCGTCCGCCCGATGAGCCCCCGCACATCGACAATCCGTCGGGATTTGAAGTAGTCGAATTTTCGCCTCTCCAATGGGACACAGACGGGCGCCTGCGCTGGTTTAATTTTTCGTTGCTATCCTACATTTTTCGGCACCGCCCGGATGTTGTGATTGCCGGGTTTGCCACGTTTGGCACCAATTCTCTAGTGAACTACTGCCTGGAGCGCCTGTGTACCGTTCTGGCGGGAACAAGGTTCATTTACCGCGTGAGCGCGGCGTTGCCATCCGGCAATGGGCGATGGGGGCGCGCGTTGCGGCAGCGATGGCATGCGCTGTATTATCGCCGTGCAACGATTCTTGCATACGGCGGGCGTGCTGCGCAGGAGATCGTACAACAGGGGTGCTCTCCAGATCGCATCTCCATCGACTACAACTCCATGGATACAAGGCAATTGCACCGCTTGCGCCAGAAGTACGAAACGGACCGGGATGCGTGGCAGCGAGAGTTTTTGGTGGAATATGGGCTTGAGCGCCCAGGATACGTGCTCTTTGCCAGCCGTATATACGAAGCTAAGCGCGTTGATGTCCTAATTAATGCTTGGCGCTTGGTTGTGGAACAGCTGCCCAGTGCTCATTTGGTCATCCTCGGCTCAGGCGAGAAGAAGGCCGATGCTGTGAGACAGGCAGCAGATCTTGGCAGCAGCGTTACCTTCGTTAATGGTATCTACGACCATGATCTCCTAGCTCGTTTCTATATCCTCGCCAGTCTAGTCGTATTCCCGGGTTGTGCAAGCCTTTCGACACACTTCGCCATGTGCTTCGGCAGGCCCGTGGTGTGTTCAAATCGAGGCGGAAACGAACTGGAATATGTACTAGATGGGGAGAATGGACTTTTGTTCAACTATGGCGACTCTCGCGATCTGGCTGAAAAGCTGTTAGAGTTATTACGGAATTCTGATCTCCGGCAGCAATACGGAAATCGTGCAGATAGCTTGGTCCGGGAAAAGATCAATATTGATCATATGGTCGATGTCATCGCGGAGACAATCCGACGCGTGCATGACGGCGCCCTTTCCAGCGCGTACTGCGAGTGACCCAGGCCCAGTTTCAGAAGGCCCGATGTGTCTACGCCCCTCCTAAGTCTTAAAGCCGAGCGAAGGCTCAAAAGCGGCGTGAAGCGCGCAATATTCTCTGCGCTCCACACGTTACCACTCGATGCCAATGTAGCAGCCCCCGCTAAGCGAGCCATCTTCTTTGGCCATCGGGTGCTCGGCGACGCGGTAGTGGATCCTGTA
The DNA here is from genome assembly GCA_049519515.1 of Candidatus Korobacteraceae bacterium. Taxonomy (GTDB): domain Bacteria; phylum Acidobacteriota; class Terriglobia; order Terriglobales; family Acidobacteriaceae; genus CAWBRT01. The sequence continues at coordinate 1,011 of JBEKQR010000435.1, read as the reverse complement.
TCCCGGCTTTTCCTGGCGATACGCCCGCAGGCGCTTTCGCGCGCGGCGCTCGTCCAGCGGTTGGAGTGGTTGCGCGCTCAATGGGACTTCGTGCCGCTTGACGCCGTTTTCACCGCCAACGTGTCCCCGGGCCGTTATGCCGCCGCGCTGACCTTCGACGATGCTTATCGCGATTTTCTGGACATCGTGGCGCCGTTGGCGAAAACGCTGGGCTTGCCGGTCACGTTTTATGTTACCGTCGCGCCACTGGACCACGAGGAGTTGCTTTGGTTCGACCAGATCTATTGCTCGGTCGCGGCTACGAATGCGCCTCAGGTAAGTCTGGAGAGTTGCGTGTCCCCGCCTTACAAGCTGCGGTCTGCGGAAGAAAGGGTCGCTGCCGCTGTTGGCTTGTGCGATCTAGTCTCCCGCCTGTCGCCCAACGCGCGGAAGAAGGCTGTGGTCGAACTTGTAGATAAATTGGGACCCGGCCCAGTGCGCGCCAAGGATCTGTATTTATCGCGCTCCGACGTGGCACAACTTGCAAGGCAGGACACCATCACCATCGCTAGCCATAGCTTCACTCACTCCAACCTCCTCTCCCTTACCGATGAGGAACTGGTTTGTGAGTTAGCGCATTCAAAATCCGAACTGGAAGCAATCAGCGGCAAGCCCGTTCGGCACTTCAGCTACCCAAATGGGTTGTGCGATGAACGGATTTCACGGCTCGCCGGGGAGTGTGGTTATAAAACAGCATGCGCCACCCGATTCGGAATCTCGCGCGACCAGTTACGCCTGCCCAGGATAAACCTGGGATGGTGGGAGGATAAGGAGTTCTTCGTTCGGACCAGCGCGCGCTTCCGACCCCATCGCACGTTTGGCCTGTCCTCCCTCTGGGCGGGGACGGGAGAATGAAAAAGATAGAGACTTGGCACCTCTGGGTATGAGGGCTCTTCGCGTAGTACTGATGGGCAATTACTCGCGTTATCCATTCCGCGACGAGTTGCACATAGGGCCGGGGCAGATTCGGCG
>JBEKQR010000434.1:0-3783 GCA_049519515.1 Candidatus Korobacteraceae bacterium | reverse complement strand
TTCCGTGAAGGCGCGCGAGAAGAAGCTCACGCCGGAGCAGATGGAAGGCGGGACTTTCACCATTACGAATCTGGGCGGCATCGGCGGCACGGACTTTACGCCAATCGTCAACTATCCCGAGGTGGCTATTCTGGGGCTCTCGCGCTCGCGCCTGGAGCCGGTATGGATGAAGGACCAGTTCGTGCCCCGGCTGATGCTGCCGGTTTCGCTCTCGTACGACCATCGTCTGATCGATGGCGCCGATGCCGCGCGCTTCGTGCGCTGGGTGGTCGAGGCGCTGGAACAGCCGTTCCTGTTGTCGGTGCAAGGTTGAGGCGCTTTGCGGGCACCCAGATTCTTCTGTTTAAAGCTACAACAGATTGACCTACGACCACGGATAGGAAGATCAAGACATGTCAGAGAACACTTCGCAGACCTCTCCGGCTGAGACAGCAGCCGGGACTCCCCTCAACCTGGCGGTAATCGGCGGCGGACCGGGCGGCTATGCCGCCGCCTTCCTGGCCAACGATCTCGGCATGAAGGTCACGCTCATCGACCTGGAAAAGAATCCTGGTGGCGTGTGCCTCTATCGCGGCTGCATTCCCTCCAAGGCGCTGCTGCACGTGGCGGCGGTGATCAACGAGGCCCGCCATTCTGCTACATGGGGCGTCGAGTTCGGCGAGCCCAAGATCGACCTCAACAAGTTGCGCGCGTTCAAGGAAGGCGTGGTCGCGAAGCTGACCGGCGGGCTCGGCCAGATCAGCAAGAGTCGCAAGATCACCTATATTCAGGGCCGGGCCAGCTTTGTTGACTCCAATACCTTGCGCGTGGAAAAACTCGGGGGCGGGGAAGAGACGCTGCGCTTTGACCGCATTCTTATCGCCACCGGCTCGCGCCCGGCGACGATTCCGGCGCTCTCCATCGCCAGCCGCCGGGTGATGGATTCGACCGGAGCGCTGAACCTGGAAGAGGTTCCCAAGAGCCTGCTGGTCGTCGGCGGCGGTTACATCGGCCTGGAGATGGGGACGGTTTACGCCGCCCTGGGAAGCAAGGTCAGCGTGGTGGAGATGCTCGACGGCCTGTTGCCCGGAGCCGATCGCGATTTGGTGCTGCCCCTGCACAAGCGGCTGGAGAAATCGTTCGAAAGCATCATGCTGAAAACCTCGGTCGCTTCGCTGAAAGAGGAGAGCAAGGGCATTCGCGTGACCTTCACCGGCGAAGCCAAGGAGAAGGAGAAGGTTTACGAGCGGGTTCTGGTTTCCGTGGGCCGCCGTCCGAATTCGCAGATTCCCGGGCTGGACAAGACCAAGGCCGTGGTCGGGCCGAAGGGCTTTATCGAGGTCAACAAGCAACTGCAGACCGCCGATCCGGCCATCTACGCCATTGGCGACGTGGTTGGCGAGCCCATGCTGGCCCACAAGGCATCGCACGAAGGGCGTACCGCGGTCGAACACATGCACGGCAAGAAGGTTTCCTTCGAGCCCTATGCCATACCGGCGGTCGTCTTTACCGATCCGGAGATTGCCTGGGCGGGCCTGAGCGAGACGCAGGCCAAGAACGAAGGCCGCGAGGTCAAAGTGGCCAAGTTTCCCTGGGGCGCTTCCGGCAGGGCCGTTACCCTGGACCGCACCGAAGGGCTGACCAAGCTGGTGATCGATCCCAAGTCGGAGCGCATTCTCGGCGTGGGCCTGTGCGGACCTTCGGCCGGGGAAATGATCGCCGAGGGCGTGCTGGCCATCGAGATGGGCGCCACCGCCATGGATCTGGAACTCACCATCCATCCCCATCCGACCCTGTCGGAAACCATTATGGAGGCCGCCGAGGTCTTCTATGGCACCAGCACGGACATGTACAGGCCAAAAAGATAGTTATTAGAGCTTGACTGTTGGTCTGCTTGGAGCCCCGCGCCGCAGGCGCAATGTTCGTTAGCGCCACGATTTGAATGTGTGAACCTTTGAGTTTTGGTCTGCCTGGAACCACGCGCCGCAGGCGCAATGTTCGTTAGCGCCACGATTTGAATGTGTGAATCTTTGAGCTTTGGTCTGCCTGGAACCACGCGCCGCAGGCGCAATGTTCGTTAGCGCCACGATTTGAATGTGTGAACCTTTGAGCTTTGGGTTGCCTAGAACCACGCGCCGCAGGCGCAATGTTCGTTAACGCCACGATTTGAATGTGTGAACCTTTGAGCTTGGGGTTGCCTGGAACCACGCGCCGTAGGCGCAATGGTTTTGTTAGCCCCGCACTTCAGTGCGGGGAAGGCAGAGTTATTGGAATCGAGTCCCGTAGGGACGCTGCTAACTACGATCCGTGCACCAGCAGGTGCAGGAGCCAATAGCTGACCGCGGCCACTACCGCCGAAGCCGGGATGGTCAGCACCCACGCCCACACGATCCGGCGTGCAACGCCCCAGCGCACAGCCGAGAGGCGGTGCGTGGTGCCGACCCCGACGATTGCGCCGGTGATGGTATGGGTGGTGCTCACCGGAATTCCCGCCATGGCCGTTCCGAACAGGGTGATGGCGCCGGCGCTTTCCGCGCAGAAGCCGCCCACCGGCCTCAGCTTGGTTATCTTCGAGCCCATCGTGTGGACGATCCTCCAGCCTCCGAAGTAGGTTCCCAGAGCGATGGCCACGTTGGCGCCCAGAACGATGGGCCAGTGGTACTTGCCCCAGTCGTGAGCGACGTCATAACGGGTCATCAGGCCGCCGGCGTAGAGTGCACCAGCCACTATTCCCATTGTCTTTTGCGCGTCATTGCCGCCGTGCCCGAGGCTGTAACAGGCGGCGGAGAGCAGCTGCAGCTTGCGAAATAACGTGTCCACCTGGCCAGGCGTTTTGCGGCGGAATGTCCAATAAATAAGCACCATGAAGCCATATCCAAGGATCAGGCCCATGATTGGCGCCACGAAGATGAAGATCAGGGTCTTGGTCCAGCCGCTGGCAATTATCACGCCGAATGCCTTGTCCCAGCCCCGCACCAGGGCCGCCCGGGCGATGGCGGCTCCGCCGTAAGCGCCGATCAGCGCGTGCGAGGACGAGGTCGGCAGCCCCCACCACCAGGTCAGCAGGTCCCAGATGCAGGCGCCTATCAGCCCGGCCAGCACCACGTACTGGGTCACTATATCCAGGTCGATCATGCCGTGACCGATAGTTTTGGCCACGGCGGTGCCGAAAAAAAAGGCGGCGGCGAAGTTGAAGAACGCCGCCCAGACCACTGCCAGCTTGGGCGATAAGACGCGCGTGGAGACAACCGTGGCGATGCTGTTGGCGGCATCGTGAAAGCCGTTCAGGAAGTCGAACGTGAGCGCCACCAGGATGGTGAGCGCAACCAGCAGAAGATCCAGATTCACCGGCAGCCTTCCTCAACGCGGGAACAGTTGTAAATCATGGGCGATGGCGCCAGCCGAGGGCGCTCAGGCATGTTTCAGGACAACGGTTTCCAGCACGTTGGCGGCGTCTTCGGCCTTATCGGTGGCCGTCTCCAGCACCTCCAGCAACTCCTTGAGCTTTATCAGGCGAACCGGATTGGCTTCTTCTTCGAAGACCTTGCCGATGGCGCCCCTGGCGATGGTGTCGGCCATGTTCTCCAGGCGGTTGATCTCCACGCAGTGCGGCAGAATGCCGTCATGCTTGCCCAGCATCGACACCGCCTTGGCCAGCTCTTCCGCCTGGCGCACGATCAGCGCCGCCACCTCGGCCGCCGCCGCCGGCGGGTTGTCGATATTGTAGGTGAGCAGGCGGTCGCTGGCGCCGTTGACGAAGTCGAGGATGTCGTCGAGACGGGAGGCCAGTTCGTGAATGTCTTC
>JBEKQR010000433.1:0-3788 GCA_049519515.1 Candidatus Korobacteraceae bacterium | reverse complement strand
CCAGCAGCTTTCGCATCTCCTTCTTGGTTTCGTCGGTGATGATGCGCCGGCCGGCGTAGTAGTCACCGTACTCGGCCGTATCGCTGACGGAGAAGCGCATGAAGTTCAAGCCGCCGCGATACATGAGATCGACAATCAGCTTGAGCTCATGCAGGCACTCGAAATAGGCCGACTCGGGCTGGTACCCGGCCTCGACCAGGATCTCGAAACCCGCGGTCACCAGGGCGGAGATGCCGCCGCAGAGCACCGTCTGCTCGCCGAACAGGTCGGTTTCGGTCTCTTCCTTGAAGGTGGTGGTCAGGGCGCCGGCGCGGGTTCCGCCCAGCGCCTTGGCATAGGACATGGCGAACTGGAAGGCCTTGCCGCTGGCATCCTGCTCGACGGCGATCAGCACCGGCGTGCCGCCGCCCTCTTCGTAGACCTCGCGCACGCGGTGGCCGGGAGCCTTGGGTGCGACCATGCTGACGTCGATCCCCTTGGGCGGGTGGATGGTGCCAAAGCGGATGTTAAAGCCATGGGCGAACATGAGCGTCTTGCCCGGCCGCAGATTGGCGCGGATGGATTCTTCGTAGATGCGTGCCTGATCCGTGTCCGGCGCCAGGATCATAATGGCGTCGGCCCAGGAGGCGACTTTGCTGACCGTGTCCACGGTCACGCCATCGGCCTTGACGCGCTCGCGCGAGCGGCTGGTTTCGGGAAGCCCCACCTGCACGGCCACGCCGCTGTCACGCAGATTCAGCGCGTGCGCCCGTCCCTGGGAGCCGTATCCAACAATAGCGACCTTGGCCGCTCTCACCAACGAAATGTCGGCATCGTCGTCGTAGAAAATCTGTGCCATTTAACTGCCTTCCTTTCCGCTTCTTGATTCCACCCCGTCAAGCCTCGTTTCAGGTTTCTCGCTGCACGTTTCACGACCATGAGGTCACGATGGCTGATCGAGGAAACAGAAACGGGAAACGATGGCGGCCCTTCGAGTATTCGTATAACTCTAGTTGACTGTTGCTGCGGTTTCAAGTTCCCGGCCTGGATGTCGCCGCGGACGTGTCGCACCCGCCTTCATGGAAAACTCAGAGCGCTTACCGCCCGGCGTGGGTTATGGCCCCGCGCGATGCCGATGAGACTACAGCGGCATACTTGGCATAGACGCCCGAGCGATAACGCGGCGGAGGCGGCTTCCAGGCGTCCAGCCGGCGCTGCAGCTCAGATTGTGCGATCTCCAGTTCGAGCTTCCGCCCGGAAACGTCGATCAGCACCGGATCACCTTCCCGCACCACCGCAATCGGCCCGCCCACGGCAGCTTCCGGGGCAACGTGCGCCACCATGAAGCCGTAGGTCGCGCCGGAGAAGCGGCCGTCGGTGATCAGCGCCACCTCCTTGGTCAACGGAGTACCCGCGATGGCGCCGGTGACGGCCAGCATCTCGCGCATGCCAGGGCCGCCGCGCGGGCCTTCGTTGCGGATCACCAGCACGTCTCCGGATTTGATCTTTCCGCCCTGGACGGCGGCAAACGCCTCCTCCTCGGATTCAAAGACCCGCGCCGGCCCGCGATGCGTGAGCCGCTCGTGGCCCACCAGCTTGACAATGCAGCCCTCGGGGGCCAGATTGCCCTTCAGCACGGCGAGCCCGCCGCTGGTCTTGATCGGCTTGCTTACCGGGCGGATCACATCCTGCCCAGCGGTTTCGCGCGCCTTCTCGGCCTCTTCGCCGATGCTCTGGCCGCTGGCGGTCATGCAGGAGCGGTTCAGCACTCCCATCTCCGCCAGGCGTTTGGCCAGCAGGCGCGAGCCGCCGGCGGCAAAGTAGTCGGCAGCCATGTAGCGGCCTCCGGGCTTGAGGTCGCAAAGCAGGGGAACGCGGGCGAAAATGCGGTCCAGGTCTTCGAGGGTAAAGGGAACTCCAACTTCGCTGGCCAGCGCCAGCAGGTGCAGCACCGCGTTGCTCGACCCGCCGGAGGCGGAGACGCTGGCGGCGGCGTTCTCGAAGGCCGCACGGGTAAGGATGCGCGAGGGGCGAATGTCCTGCTTGAGCAGGTTCATGACCTGCACACCGGCGTCGTAGGCGGCCTGGCGTTTGAGATCGGCCATGGCCGGCACGCTGTTGCTGCCCAGCGGCGAAATGCCCAGGAACTCGCAGGCGGTCGCCATGGTATTTGCGGTGAACTGCCCGCCACAGGCGCCCGGTCCGGGACAGGCGTGGTCTTCCATGTCCTTGAGCTCGGCGTCGCTCATCATGCCCTTGGCGTGAGCGCCGACAGCCTCAAAGACATCCTGAATGGAAACCGGGTGTCCGTGGAACTGGCCGGGGGCGATCGATCCGCCGTAGAGCATGAGCGCGGGAACGTCGAGCCGGGCCAGCGCCATCACTGTGCCGGGAATCGTCTTGTCGCAACTGGAGAGCGCCACCACAGCGTCGAACATATGGCCGCCGGCCACCAGCTCGATGGAATCGGCGATGACCTCGCGGCTGATGAGCGAGGCTTTCATGCCCTCGGTCCCCATGGTGATGCCGTCGTTCACGGCAATGGTGTTGAACTCCATGGGCGTGCCGCCGGCGGCGCGCACGCCTTCCTTGATCTTGGCCGCCAGCTCGCGCAGATGGAAGTTGCAGGGGCCGATTTCGGTCCAGGTGTTGGCGATGGCCACCAGAGGCTTGCGCAAATCGTCGTCGCCAAAGCCCACGGCCTTGAACATGGCGCGGGCAGGAGCGCGATGCGCGCCTTCGGTCAGGCTGCGGCTGCGATGCTTGAGGTCTTTCGGTTCCATAAGTCTTGCCTTTTGGTGTTCATTCTGAAAAAGCGATGCTGTAACAGGTTACGGATGAACACCGAAATTAAGCAATATGGCTGAACGCCCGTTCTGGTTGCCTTTGCCAAGGTGGGGTTTGTAGACCAAGTTGCTCTCAGCCGCCCGAGGGCGGCGGCAGACGGTAGCCCACGGCGCGAGCCGTGGGCGCAATGCGTCCAGGATCGCGAGCCCCGGAGGGGCGACAGAACCGGTCGAGACTCTTTCGCCCGCGTTGCGGGCTCTTAGATTTCGCACTCCAAACCCCATGGCTGACGCCATGGGCTACCATCTATCCCCCGCTCCGCGGGGTTGATCTGCAAGTGCTCTTATTTGATACACATTACGCGAGAGGTTCATCATGGCATCCAGCGTAAGTGGAGCAGGTCAGCAGCTGCACACTTTAGGGCACAATGAGATTTTTTTGCCCTCCAGCTCCCATTGAGGCTTGACTTTGCCCTTGAAGCGCCGCTAATATATGTTTGTCGAAGGGATATTTTTGCTAATGCACGCTTATCGATTTAGCTTCGGATACGCTTACCGCTACTACTTTAGAGTGGCGGCCGACCGAAGCTTGCGTGCGCTGGGGTAAGAGAAAAGTAAGAACCCGATAGCAAGCAAAGCTTCTGAAAGCCGCGATTCTAAATCGCGGCTTTTCTGTTTTTGGCGCGAATGATCAAGAGAAGGAAATACGGAGGCAAGCGGATGACGGCAAATCTTTGGCAGCGGCGCGCGGAAATCGACGAAATCGATCAGCAGCTCCTGCAGTTGCTGAACCGGCGGGCACGCCTCGCCGAGGAAATCGGCCAGCTCAAGCGGGCGCACAACCTGCCGGTCATCGACGGCAATCGCGAGGCGCGGGTTTTGCAGCGGCTGCGCCAGCAGAACCAGGGCCCGCTGGATACGCGGGGCGTGGCCACTATCTTCCGGCGCATTATCCGCGAGTCGCGCCGCCTGCAGGGGCACCCAGCGAATCGCGATTTTCGATCCGCCGGGTCGGAGGAGTCG
>JBEKQR010000432.1:0-3802 GCA_049519515.1 Candidatus Korobacteraceae bacterium | reverse complement strand
TGCGGCGGGCACTGTTGGTGCCTAAGCTGAGGTTGTCAGGAACGGATGCCGATGATCGGCCGAGGCAGCGGCCGACGGCGAGTTCCACAGGGCCGGCATCCGGCGAAGGGGTTCCTCCTGCTCCCGCCGCTGCCGGCTATCCAGCTTAGGAAGACGAATATGACCTCTGCTTCCAAGCCTGCCAAGCCGACCCGTAAGGTTGCGCTCCCACCGCCGCCTCGTTTCGACATCCACCAGGAAGCCAGGCCAAAGGCCAACCACGCCGCCAGCGGCATCCTGGAAGTCGCCGCGCACAACAGCTCCCGCCGCGTGGCTGCCGAAACTGCCCGCTCCGGGCAGAAGCCTGCCTCCCCCTGCTGGCCCGAAATCTGACAACTCTTGTTTGGGCGTGTTGAATGCAGTCCCCGCTTTGCCGATTGGATAGGTCTGGTGGAAGCCCACGCCTTCAGGCGCGGGAATCAGAACGTCAAACGCGAGCCGGCTTTAGCCGCTGTGCTCAACAGCCCCTGTGTTTTAGCACAGGGGCTGAAGCCCTCATCCTGCGGTGGGCCCACTCACCGGGCTGAAGCCCGGTGCTTCCACCCGGATACAGCAACTACAGAATTTCTAGAAAAGATCGGGTCAATCACAGCGGAACTGCTCTAGAAATACGAGCTGATGCTGCTATCTCTTCTTGGACACGGATGGGGCAGGGGGAGGAATCACAACCGGACGCCGCACCGGCACCAGCGCGTCTTTGGGAAGGTTTGTCTGCGCGCGCCTCATGACCTCCTGCTGCACGTAATGCACGAAGTCCTGCATCTGGTACTGCATGTTCTCTATCCTCTCGCGCATATTGAGGATGATGGCGATGCCGGCGATGTTCACGCCCAGGTCGCGGGCGAGGGACAGAATGAACTCCAGCCGCTTGAGGTCGTCTTCCGTGTACAGGCGCGTGTTGCCTTCGCTGCGCGATGGCTTCAACAGGCCCTCGCGCTCGTACAGCCGCAGCGTCTGCGGGTGAACGTCGTACATCTCGGCCACCACCGAGATCATGTATGCGCCTCTGCCTTTGCGTTTGGTCATCGAGATCCTTCGCTTTGCTCAGGATTTCGCCTGCGGGCTCCCGCTTGCACCCCAACGAACTCCGTTCGTTGGGGACCCCGCTCGCTGACGCCCGCAAAACGGCGCAACATCTCGGCCACCACCGAGATCATGTATGCGCCTCTGCCTTTGCGTTTGGTCATCGTACGTAACCACCCAGAGCACAGCGAACACGATTTCCTGCCCGTATCTCTCTGTGACTTCTATCGAAAAAACATTTCCATGTCCTGCCGCAATCGGTCGCGCTCATGCGCTTTGGAAATCAAGCTCCGCGCCGGAGGCGCAGTGTTTGTTAGCCCCACACTTTCAGTGTGGGGGAGCCGGATTTTTGAACCTGAGTCCCGTAGGGACGCTGCACTTACCGGCAAGGGCAAAACCTGCGCCGTCCCTACGGGACTCGGGTTATCGCCAACTTATTCCCAGCGCTGAAGCGCTGGGCTAACATACACCGCCGCTACGCGGCGTTGAGCGCGTTGCCGAGCCCCGGCGACCACGTCTCTCCGGGAAATAGAGACCTTTTTCATGCCCGGTTGTGAGCGTTTGCGGTCATGCGCAGCTCTTTGGTTAAGAAGCAAGCCTAAACCTTACTCCACAGCTCGCGGCGCGGGTCTTCCGGATAGAGCTTCTGCAACTGCTGCCACAGCTCCTTGGCGCGCACGTCCTGCACCTCGGGGACCATAATTCTGATTTCCACGATCTCATCGCCCTTGGCGCCCTCGCGGGTGGCGCTGGGAACCCCGCGGCCGCGCATGCGCAGCTTCTGCCCGCTCTGCGTCCCGGGAGGAACCCGCAACTGCGCCCGTCCCTCGATGGTCGGCACTTCTATTTTTGCGCCCAGCGCCGCCTCCCACGGCATCACCGGAAGGGTGATGTAAATGTCGTCGCCCTCGCGGCGGAAGACCGGATGGGGCTCGATGTGCACCACCAGGTAAAGATCGCCCGGCGTGGCGCCGCGCACCCCCGGATTACCTTTGGCCGCCAGCCGTATGCGTTGCCCGTCGCGCGTGCCGAGCTTGATGCGGAACTCGACCGGCTCGCTCGCCATGCGGCCCCGCTGGTCGGGCCGCTGGATGTTCAGCTTCAGGCTGCCGCCGCGTATGGCCGTCCAGAAGGGCACGGTTACCTGGTATTCGAGATCGGTGCCGCCGATGGGGCCGGTCTCGGGCGCGGCGCCGCCGCCAAAGAGGCTGGAGAAAATGTCGCGAAAGCCGCCGCTGCCGCGCTGGCCGCCGGTATGGCCTCCGAAGTCGAAGTTGCCGAAGTCGAAGTGCACCTCGCGCTGATTGCCGCCGCCGGGATAGCCGCCGGGAGGAAATCCGCCGAAGCCGCCAAAGCCCCCCGATCCGCTGCCGGCGCCACGGGCGTAAGCCTCGGCCGCCGCTGGATCTATGTTGTCCGAGTAGAAGCCGAGCTGGTCGTAAACCTTGCGTTTCTTGGGATCGCTGAGGACGTCGTTGGCCTCGGAAATGGCCTTGAATTTCTCCTCGGATGTCTTGTCGCCGGGATTCACGTCGGGATGATACTTGCGCGCCAGCTTGCGGAACGCCTTGCGAATCTCGTCCGCCGAGGCGCTCTTCTTCACCCCAAGAATGCCGTAATAGTCCTTCTTGTCAGTCGCGGTGGCCATAGTGTTTGGCGTCGCTCATTAAGGCTTGCGGTAAACTTTCTCCCGTTCCTCTACTGATAATTTCCGATCACATTTTCCGGCCAACAGTCAGCCCTGCTTTGTCACTGCGGCTTTTTTTCCGCTATTCCAAAGCACACGTACTTCCGAACTTGAATCGTAAGTTAATAAGCGCTGTCATGCTGAGCGCAGCGAAGCATCCCACTACCGTTTCTTGACCCGTGAAGCACCAGGTTTTTCAACCAGTTCGTCGCAGCGTTGATTCGGCATGAGAATCCTCCGGCCCCATGTCTCCGCCAGATCTGTCCAGCGCGTATTGGATTGCTCGATCAATGCGATCTTCCTCGCTCGCGTCCAACCCTTGATCTGCTTTTCTCGCCGAATTCCTTGCAGCGGACCGCTCCATTGCTCGTACCAGACCAGCCGGTTGCAATCATACTTACGGGTGAAACCTTCGAGAAGCTTATTCTTGTGCTCAAACACTCGCTTATAGAGGTTATTGGTGAAGCCAACATATAGCGTCCCGCTCTGGCTGGCGACAATGTAAGTCCAGAACTTACGCATCGGGCTTCTCGATTGAAACTCTGAGCCTCACTGGTGCCACAAACTTGCTGGGGATGCTTCGCTCCACCACCCCAGCCGATGCAAAAGCGGCATCTGCTGGGGGCCCCGGTTTCGCTCAGCATGACACCGCCAGAAGAGTGCGACCAGGAACGAGCATCCCATCAACATGACACCGCCAGAAGAGTGCGACTAGGAGCGAGCATCCCATCAGCATCAGCGCCCCTATGCGCCTCAGTTCACGACGCTCTTCTGTTCGTCTTCCTCTTCCGGAATTGGAACCATCCCGGTTGCCGGCCCGCCGTCGTCCAGCACTGCCATGCCGGTGATGCCGTTGCGTGTCGGCTTTAACAAATACCACCGGCCCTCGCCCGGATGGAACTTCAAAAAATAATCTTGTCCTTGTACTTCGAACTGCATGGTTTCTCCTCTGCTGCTCCCATGGGAAAACTCATTCGCTATAAGCGGAAGGGGCGCTTGTGACGCCCCAACCTTAACCCGGGAACTGCCCCACGTCAGCCCAAAAGCTGGGCG
>JBEKQR010000431.1:0-3807 GCA_049519515.1 Candidatus Korobacteraceae bacterium | reverse complement strand
TACAGAGCAGGATGAACGGGAGCTCGCCCTGCATGTTACACAGGATTTACAAGGCGCCCTCGGGAGTTACATTGCCCGTCGTTTGCCGCGCGCTGTCAAAGATGAGTGGGCGAATGCTAACACATACGACGAGGCTGCCCGTTATATCTCGGACCCGCGTTGGGCGGGGCTTGTCCGCGAAGCTCTATGGTTTTGCTGGCAACAGGCCTGCCCCGGCTACGCCGATACTCCCGAGCGACGCGCTTTTATCGAACGGCACGTCGGAACCCGAATTCCAAACGTCGCCCTCCTGAATGAAGCTTGGCGTCTGTGTCAAGAACATGAACGCCTAGACCCTCAGTTGCGCACTGTTCAGAAAGTGAACGAAGACGAAGAAGAGCTCGCGCTGCAGCTCGACGATCTTTCAGATGCGGAGGTCGCCAGCCTGGCCGCCCAAGCCTTGCAACTCCGGGGGCGTCAGATTGCGCGCGCGCGCCACGGACTCTGACAGGTAATCACGCAGCACGTCCTGGGTCTTACTTTTCGTCCGAATCGGTCGCTTTACGCGCTTTCATTACCTTCGGCGCGTACTCCTGCCGGACCTTCTCGAGCGCCTTGAAGAACTTGTCTGCTGGCGGCATTTTGCCTTCCGCAATCATTTGTTCCGCCTGCTTCCTGAGCGCATCAGGATTGAATGCGGCCGGCGCCTTCTCGGGCGGTGTTTCAGTCTTGGATGGCCACGGACCGTTATAGAGTACGAAGTAACTACGAGGCCTCGACGCGGGAACAAGCTTGGCCTTCGTTTCAATCGGATTCCCCTTCTTCTTTTCGTCAGTCATTTAAGCCTCCGTAGAATTTTCACACAAAGGAAGCACTAATATCCCGGTGGCTGGAGATAGTAGGGTTCACGACAATGCACCAATCTTTTTTCGAAGTGCTTCGTAAGATTTCCGAACTTCTAGGATGGCTATTGCCCTGGCATCGCTCGCGTCGGCGATCGATCGTGGATGAGCTGCGTTCGCAGCTAGCACGACCAGATTCGCTCGTAAGTCTTCTAAGTCGGCGACAATCTCCAACAGAATCTCGCGCATTGGAGCCTCCCGTTTCTACTGACTAGCTTAGCACTCGCTACAGACTCAAAGGGGATTTTAGCGCCTATTGAGTGGCAAAGAGTACGCCTGAGTTGAATCTCCAGTCTATTCCGAGCCCCGCAACCGGGGTGCTTCTTTCGGGTGTGTGGGAGGCACACGATCGAGCCGTTTTTCATCTGCTGCCGGAGAAGTTGGCAGCCGGATCGCCTGTCCGATCGGTCGCGGCCATTACGCGCTGTGATGTTTCCGGGATGCTACAATCTTCCGCTATAGAGGCTGCAATCAACGGGCGGAAAGGCCCGGCGATGCAAAGGAGGTATCAGCACGGGACACTGAAGGCAGAAGGAAAGCGCCGCAAGCAATGGGTGGGACGCTGGCGCGAGGACCTGATCACACCAGACGGAAGGACCAAACGAATCCGGCGAAAAGAGGTGTTCGGCCTCGTCGGGAAGACGACCAAGGCCGATGCGTTTAAGGCGCTTGCGGATCGGGTCACCAAAGTCAATGATCGAAACTATAAACCCGCCGTCGACGCCACGTTCGAGCAGTTCGCCCAAGAGTGGCGGAAGAAGGTGCTTTCACAGCGGAAGTTATCGTACCAAGCCTCGGAAGGATCTAGGTTGGACCACAATCTGATTCCGAAACTTGGCAAATTGAAAATCGGCGAGATAACGGCGTATGACGTTCAGAGCTTCCTCAGTAGCTTGAACGTCGGCGCAAAAACGAAAAAGAACCTGTTAGGTCTACTCAGCACGATGAACGAAACCGCGCGGCGATGGAGGCTCACGACAGAAAACTGGTGCGGCGGGGTGGTACTCCCGGAATGGACACGCCCAGAGCCCCGAGCTTTCACGTTGCTGGAGGTGAATCGCATGATCGAAGCAGCCAGCGAACCTGACCGAACCTGGCTCTGGTTGTTGGCCGAACTCGGTGGTCGTTTGGGCGAGGTTTGTGCCCTACGACCCCCGGACTTCAATCTCGAACGGCGCGTTGTCACCATCCGGTACTCCGCCTGGCGAAGCACACATGTGGGTAGCACCAAGAGCAAGCGACCGCGCGCATTTTCGATCTCTCCAGAGTTGGCGCAGCACCTGCAACGCTACATGGACGGGCTAAAGCCGGATCAATTCCTGTTTCGCCGCGCGGACGGCAGCGCCTGGCAGGGGGATCACGCGGTGCGAGACAGGCTCAAACCACTACTGGCGAAACTCGGTATTGCTCCGGGCGGCGCTCACGCTTTCCGCCACTTTAACTGCAGTTGGATGGATGCCGAGAATGTGCCGCTAAAGGTGCGGCAAGAACGCGTGGGCCACGAGGACGGCATGCGTATGACGCTGGGCACTTACACGCATTCGGCTTCGGAAGACCACAAGGCGGTAGCTGAGAAGTTGGGACACGCGCTGGCGCCGCGCGGCTTGGCGGAGATGCCAGCAGCAACGAGAACAACACAATAAAGCTTGGACCCAGTTGGACCCAAATTGGCTGCAGGTCTTTGAAAACGCTAAGGTGAGTTGGGGTGGGTGGTGGGATTCGAACCCACGACAGCCGGAGCCACAGTCCGGAGTTCTACCACTGAACTACACCCACCGTGGAAGTGTGCGGGAGCCCCGGCAATAGGCTTGGCAACAGGCCGGGACAAGCTCGATTATAGCAGACAGCAGCTTGCCGTCCTCGCAGGCGAGACGGAGCCGGCGGCTCTACCGCAGATCAATTGGCGCAGGATTTGCGCCCGGGCGTTTCTATTTCTGTGCGGCGCCACGGCCGCGCCCGGCAAACTGCGCGAACAATGCCCGTATGCCGAATGTCCAGGGAGCAATCCGGTCGCATAGCTCCACCCGGTTCACCAAGGTGCCGAGTTTGGGGCTGGAGATGTACACCATGTCTCCCACCTTATGAGTAAAGCCGGCGCCCGGTTGGCCGCGGTCCTCGATGGGCGCGAACATGGTCCCGAGGAAGAGCATCAGCCCATCCGGATACTGGTGATATTGCCCCATGGCTTGCGCCACCAGGTCGAGCGGATCGCGGCTGATCTGGCTCATCGAGCTGGCGCCCCGTAGCTGGAAGCCGTCGGTCCCCTCCACCAGCAGGCTGATGGTCGAGCTGCGCACATCGTCGATGGAGAAGGTTGCGTCAAACAGGCGGATGTACGGGCCGATAGCGCAGGAAGCATTATTGTCCTTGGCCTTGGGCAGCAACAAGGCGCTGCGTCCCTCGAAATCGCGCAGGTTGACGTCGTTTCCCAGGGTGGCGCCGGCGGTTTGTCCGCGGCTGTTCACCGCCAGCACGATCTCGGGCTCGGGGTTGTTCCATGCCGAATCGGGGTGAATGCCGGCTTCACTGCCGGTGCCGACGGCGGAGAGCACCGGCGCCTTGGTGAATATTTCGGCGTCGCTGCCGATTCCCACCTCCAGGTACTGCGACCATAGCCGCTGTCTGATCAGCAGTTGCTTGACCTTCAGCGCCTCCGGCGAGCCCGGTTTCAGCGAGCGCAAATTCTCGCCGATGAGCGCGGCCACCTCTTTGCGCACGGCCTCGGCGCGCGCCGGATCGCCTCGCGCCTGTTCTTCAATTACCCGCTCCAGCAGGCTGGAGGCAAAGGTTACGCCCGCCGCCTTGATCACCTGGAGATCGCACGGAGCCAGCAGAAACGGCTTGCGCGCATCGGGCTGAGGGGTGGTGTTGCCCAGCAGCTCCGTCAATGCCGCGATTCGCGATCCGGGCGTTTGCCGGACCAGCG
>JBEKQR010000430.1:0-3859 GCA_049519515.1 Candidatus Korobacteraceae bacterium | reverse complement strand
GTCCGTGCAGTTTGGCCAGCGAACTCTCGGGAATCTCGCTGAAATCGGTGAGGTACGCGGCCGAACCGAAGCGGTAGCCGTAGATTTCCTGCTCGCCGTGAATGACCGTGACCGGAACAAACGCCGCGCCGAAAAGCCTTATGGGGCCGTCGATCTCGTGCAGGGCGACCTGCGCCAGCCCGCCATACTTGTAATCCTCGTCGAAGACGTAGCGAAAAACCGACTTCAGGACGCGAGCGGTCTCGGCGCTCGCGTACAACGGCACCTTGGCCCCGCCGGTCACGCGCGTGTAAGTCAGCGGCCGCAGATCGTCGAGCCCGAGGATGTGATCGGCATGGCCGTGGGTGTAGAGCACCGCGTCGACGCGATTGATGTTCTCGCGCAATGCCTGCTGGCGGAAGTCCTGGGTGGTATCGATGACGATGCGGTGCCCGTCCCACTCCACCATCAGCGAAGGCCGGGTGCGGCGATCATGCGGATCGGCCGAGCGGCAGACGCCGCAGGTGCAGCCGATGGTCGGCACTCCCATCGAGGTGCCGCTCCCCAGAACCGTGAGCGTGGCGCGCATTACCTGGTTCCGGCTTTCGGGTCGGGCGGAGCCCCTGCCGGCGGATGAACCAGCGCGTTGGTCACCTCCACATAGGCCATGCGAAGTTCATAGAGGATATTGCTCATCATGTTCTCTTCGCGAGAGGTGAGATTGCCCTTCGTCTTCTCGGCCAGCAGCGAAATGGTGTCGATGGTCTGGCGCGCGCCAATCAGGTCGGCTGTCGGCTGGGCCCCTTGCTCGTGCACCAGCCCGAGCTGCAGCAGGGCAGTCATGTACAGCGAGGCGACAAACTTCTCAAACGTCATCTCGAAGTCGGAGGCCTTGCGCCCCTGCCCTTCGAGCTCGCGCTGCAGTTGCGAATCAAGCTCCCGCGAGGACTGCGCGTAGCGCTGTGCCTGGTCATGCTGCTCCTGCGCGCTGGGCGCAGCCGGTGGCGGCGGTTCAGGTGACGCCGCCGGCGGCTTGGCCGCGGCTGCGGGTGCAGACGGCTTACGGACTTCAGGCTCGGATTGCTGGCTTTCTTCCTGCCCTTCGGGCCGGGGCTCGCCTTCGACGGTGAACTTGCGGCGGTCGGTAACGGTGAAGCTGGTCTTTTTTTCGTCAGTCATAAATTTAGTTAAATTGCGGCAGTCAAATTACAGCATTCAAAACACAAACGGTAAGGGCTCAATTTTTCCTATGCCGGAGCCGATTTGCAGCTCGCCTGCCGAGGCCGCGGCCTCGCGACGGATGTATCCCAACGCCAGCGTCACGTCGGAGCCGCCCGCCGGCATGGAGGCGGCGGAGGTAATCTCGCCCACGTCCTTGCCGTCCAACTGCACCTTGTCGCCCACGGCCGCCAAAGCTGTCGCCTTGTCAGAGGCAACGGCCGTATTTGCCGGAGATTCCGCTTGCAGGCGAAAGCCTACAAAAACCCGATGAACGTTGCCGCGCGAGCGGATGCGCTCCACGATCTCCTGGCCGATATAGCAGCCCTTGGAGAAATGCAGCGCATCCTGGCGGCCTGTTTCCTGGGGCAGCTCGCGTTCGCCGATATCGACGCCGTACAAGGGAATTCCGAGAGAGATTCTCAGCCATTCCCACGCCCGGGTTCCGGCGGGCACCGCTCCGGCCTGAATCAAGCTCTCCCAGACCAGGGCGGCATTGTCGGGATGCATCCACAGCTCGAAGCCGGTCATGGCGGGCGCGAATCTGGCTGCCGTCAATCCCATGCCGCTCCAGACAAAATCGTGGATCTGGTAAGGCTCCATCTCCGGCAACGTCATGCCGGCCGTGGCGAGCACGTCGCGGGAGTTCGGCCCAACGACGGCCAGGGTGGCGAGCTTTTCGCTGATGTCGGTGACCTCGACGTCGTCCATTATGATGTAGCGGTCGAAGAACTCGCGTATGCGCGCCGACTGCCCAACGTCGGTCGCCACCAGGTAGAACTCGCCCCGGTTGTAGGCGACCAGGTCTCCCTGAATGCGGCCTTGCGCGTTCAGGATGAAGCTGTAATTCCCCTGGTTCAGCGCCAGGTCGCGGGTGTTGTTGGTGACCATGCCGTTCAGCCAGCGGACGCGGTCTTCTCCGCTGACGACCAGCTTGGCGCGCCAGTTCACATCGAGAATGCCGCAGCCCTGCCGCAGCGCCGCAAACTCGGCGCGCGCGCCGGAGAAGGCGGAGGGCGTTTGCGCGCCGGCGTACAAGCCGAACTGCGCTCCCGAACTTGCCAACTTGCTGCTGAAAGCGGTCAAGGACATAGCCCAAACTATTGATTATAACCAAGGCGCAGGTTCTTGCTGGCCCTCGGGCGAATGCGCTTTTCTGCATTGGCGGCGGAGTATCTGTTATCTTCAGCCAAAGGGAAAGGCTGCTCGCCCTGAAGTCCGGCAATGTGCCGTGGTCCCCAGAAAACGCCGGTGTTGCGTTTGCTGGGGTGGAAGCGTTCCTGCGGCGCAGCAGTTTTTCGAAAGGATTTGAAATCCGATGAAGCCTTTGACCGCCAGGTCACAAAAAGGGGTCCCCGGCAAGCGCCGTATTTGCGCTGGCTGGGGTGGTCAATTGAGATGGGCATGGTTGCTGCTGCTCTGCTGGTTCTTTGCCTTTGCCGGAACGGTTGCCGCGCAAACCCTGGCAACCGCAACCCCGGCATTTGCCGCTGATACCGCTTCTGCCACTCCAGCGAAAGCGCCGTCGGCGGTCACTGATAACCCCGCTCAGGGTGGCGAGCGCAAGCCCGGGAAGCAGCAGCCCAAGCCGGCCGGGCCCGCCGTGCGGAAGCCCGCCGAGCACAAGATCACCCCGCAGGAAGCCGACGAGCTTTTCCGTTCGGTCGACGAGATCCTGGCTTTCGCCAGCAAGGACACGGGCTTGCCCATCAAGGAACCGGTGAAGCGCAAGCTGGCCGACCGCGAAGAGGTCGAGCGCTACATCGAGCGCCGCATGCGCGAGGACAAGGATGCCCAGCGGCTGGAGCGCTCCGCCGCTTCGCTGAAGAAGTTCGGCCTGCTGCCGCGCGATTTTGAGCTGCGTTCCTTTCTCCTGGGACTGCTGAAGGAGCAGGTGGCCGGCTTCTACGATTCCAAGACGAAAACCGTGTACCTGCTCGACTGGGTCGAGGCCGAGGCGCAAAAGCCGGTGCTCGCGCACGAGCTGACGCACGCCTTGCAGGACCAGAGCTTCGACATCGACAAGTGGATGGGGGACTCCAAGAGCACCAAGTCGGACCAGGAGGAGCTCGAACTGGAGGAGGCGCAATCGGCGCGCGAGGCGGTGATCGAGGGCCAGGCAATGGTCGTGCTGCTCGACTACATGCTGGATCCGGTCGGCCGCAGCGTTGCCGACTCGCCCGAGGTCATAGACGCCATTAAGGGAGAGGTGCTGGAAGTCGGCCAGACTCCCATGTTTGCCAAGGCGCCGCTGTTCCTGCGCGAAGCTCTGACCTTTCCCTACACGCAGGGATTGGAGTTTGAGCGGCAGGTGCTGGCCAAGAAGGGACGCACGGCCGCCTACAGGGGTGTCTTCGAGAATCCGCCGAAGGACACGCGCCAGATCCTGCAACCGCAGATGTATCTGGCCGGAGAGGCCGTTCCTACGCTCACGGTTCCCGTGCTCGATGCGGTCCTGAAGCCGGCCTACAAGCGCTACGATTTTGGGGCGCTAGGCGAATTCGACATCGACATGCTGCTCTGGCAATGGCTCGGCAAGCGCGAGCCGCTGGCGCGCGCCTGGCGCGGCGGCTACTACTTCACTTACGAGAGTGCCGTTAATCCGGGACCTCCTTACGCCCTGGTTTCCGTGACTCGCTGGGCAAGCTCCAGTGACGCCAGG
>JBEKQR010000429.1:0-3887 GCA_049519515.1 Candidatus Korobacteraceae bacterium | reverse complement strand
ACGGGCTGCGGAAAAACAGATTCCAGATCGAACGAGACCACAAGCTCTTGTTATGCCGTCTTGTAGTATCCACACCCCATAGCGCCTCGCTTGTTGCTTCGGCGCGTTTTTCCGCAGCCTGTGAAGTCGTGCCCTGATACAAAACCGTCACACCAATTCCTAATCAGCTCTGGTCTCTGTCATGAAGGGAAACAGCCAGCGCTGGAACAGGTGACCAGCTTTGGAGTATTTTCGCCGCTGACAATGAGCGGTGTGATGCCATCCTACGCGAGTCCAAGCTCGGCCAGTTTACTCCGGGTCGGCACTCCATCCTTGTCCCAGCCGCGAAATTCGTAGTACTCGTCCAGCATTCTCGGCAGGTCGGGAACGTGCCCGGCGGAATTGCCCGAGTCGAACGGCTCGTGTGTGAACCGGCGCGGGAGGGTGTCATCTGCCCTGGTCACTCCGCAGGAAAGGTTCAACAGCCGCTTCAGGTTGAAACTTCTTTCCCCGGCCCGGAGCAACTCCGCTGCGTCCATGTCCCAGCCGGTTACACAGTTTGTCCACGTGACCAGGATTGGCATGTCGAGCGCCGACATGGCAATGGAACAAAATTTCAAGCTGTTCGACAACTCCGCATAGTTTTGAGCTATGGCGGCAGCCCTTCCCTTGCCTTCCTGCGCCAGGCGATCCAACGGCTTGGGGAAGCCGAGGCCGGGCATGGCGTTGCGCTCCAGGGTGTGTGAGCAACCCCGGTGGCACGCTCCGCGATGCATCGTGGCATAGGAGACTGCCAGGCTGGCGAAGGCCCGCGGATCATGGTAAGGCGGCTCCAGACCCTTGACGTGCATGACGAATTTCCCGGCCTCCGGACCAAGCTGCTGCGCCGCTCTGCGAGTTCCGTGCCGCAGCAACGCTCCCACGCCTTCGCCGCTGGCGATTTGCCGGATGAGCGCCAGAACCGCCTCGCCGCTGCCCCACTCCAGCTTTGGCCCGTGCGGCGGGTTTTTGATCAGGCCCTTGCTCACCGCTTCGAAAACAAAGGCCACGGCGCCGCTGGTCGAAATCGTGTCCATGCCGAGACGGTTACAGAGGTTGTCGGCTTCTATGATGACGTTCCAATCAAACACTCCGCACTGCGGACCGAATCCGCCGATGGTCTCGTACTCCAGCGGCGTGGTTTTTCCGGCATGCGGTCCACTGGGAATGCGAACTTCCTTGCCGCAGCCGATGGCGCAAGGCGGGCAGTGGTATTTCCCGGCGCCATACTCCTTCATCATGATTTCCGCGCTGAGGCACTCGGCGAGTTGGCCGCAGTTTCCGTTGCTCCAGTTGAAGGCTGAGAGATCGCCCATCACTGCATTTCCCACCGTGCCGCCGGGCGTGCCGAATTGACGGGAGCGAGCCAGCTTCTCCAGCATGAAAGGGGTAAGCTCGCGGATGCTCTGCTGCAGCTCCTGCGGATGCGCCACAGGCGTGCGCAAGCTGCCATCGGCCACGATGGCTTTGAGCCGCTTGGAGCCCATAACAGCGCCCAGTCCGCAACGTCCCGCCGCCCTGGCGTGGGTCCCCTCGCTCATGATGCCCGCCAACAGAACCATTTGCTCGCCTGCCTGGCCGATGCACACGACGGCTGCCCTGCTGCCGTACTTTGCCGTCAAAATATCGAAGGTGTCGACCGTGTCTTTTCCCCACACCGGTCCGGCGGACACAACCGAAATATTGCCGTCAATGATCGTCAGGACCGAGGGTGACTGCGCTTGACCGGTGATGGCGATGGCGTCGAAGCCTGCTGCCTTGAGCGCGATCCCAAATCTTACGCCGCTGTCGGCCTCGCCCCAGATTCCCGTCAGCGGCGATTTCGCCGCTACGGCAAAACGTCCGGAGGTCGGAACATTGGCGCCAGTCAGTGGGCCGGTGGCGAAGATGAGCACGTTTTCAGGCCCCAGCGGATCGAGCTGGTGAAATGGAAACCGCCGCAGGAGGTATGCCGCCAGCGCCGTTCCTCCGAGATGCTTTCTCCTGACATCCTCCGGGATTTCTTCAACTTTCATGCTGCCGTTGGATAGATCTACCCACGCCAGCTTTCCCATGTAACCACCCATGCAGTTTCCTCCACGCGAACCGCTTCCCCACGCTTAAGTGTGGGGTCAACGAGCACTGCGCCTCCGGCGCGTCGCTGCGCTTGGGACATTCTTTATGTAGATCTCAATAGCCGCCGGAGACCGGCGTTACCAGAACGAGAACTTCGCCAGGATGGATGATTGAATCCGGCTGCTCCATCTTGCCATCGCGCACGACAAGCAGATACTGTTCGGAGTTGCTCGACTGGCTCATGTATTTCGAAAACAACGGATACCTGTCGCTCAGTTGAGCCAGGATCGCGCTCACGGCCAACTGGCCGCCGCAAGGCAGGATCACCTCAGAGGCTCCCAGCAAAGAAGAAATATGCCCGAAGGCTTTTATGGTTACACCTGTCGGCATAAGACCTGTCTCGCTTAGAGTAATTCTACAGGCGCATAATGCGGGTGGAAGCTGGTTAACGCCTCCACCTAAAGAGAGTGGGCTTCAGCGTGTGCGCGAGAACGTCGGCTACGACAGAAAAGTGGAACAAGAACAGCACCCCCGCCGCGAAGCGGCAATGCTGCGGGGTCCCCAGAAAACGCCGCTTTTGCGTTTCCTGGGGTGCAATTTAGCCCAGCGCTTCAGCGCTGGGGGAAGTGGGAAGTTGTCGAGCCCCGTAGGGGCGATGCCAGGGTTCTCACGCAAACTCTTCAGCCTCCGTGCTCAAACAAAAGAGGCCGGAGCCGTTCGTTCACTCCGCAATTATGGGCCGCAATCAGCCGGGCGGCTGCCACTCAGTGCGCCAGCGCCTTGGCATCTTCGCCGAAGGCCAGCGGCTTGCGGGTCATGGTCAGGGAGGTGATCGCTCCCAGGAACAACAGGCAGCCGGCCAGAATAAATGCGCTGTTGAAGCTGCCGGTCGTCTTGACGATGTAACCGGTCAGAATCGGCGCCAGGAATCCCAAGGAGTTCCCACCCAGGATCTGGAATCCGAGCGCCGTGGCCGCCATGCTGGGATCCCACACCAGGTCGTTGCACATGGCTATGTTCAAGGTGAGCGCGCTGGAGATGCTGGTCAGAGCGACAGCGATCAGCACCACCACCACCCACTGATTGCTGACCACGTTGGTCAACAGAACAATGCTGGAAAGCAGAATGAAGACAATCAGCAGGTGACGGCGCTTGCCCTGCTTGACGGCCTCGGGAGTCAGCAGGCTATCGCTCAGTTTGCCAATCAAAATGCCGAACACCACGGAAAGCAAGTAAGGCATGGCGGTGAACCAGCTCGCCTTCATCAGGTCCATGTGCCGCTCCCGCACCAGGTAGGAAGGCAGCCAGGCAAGGAACAGGTACATGGTATAGGCGCAGCATCCCTGGGTAATGAACTGTCCCCACATTGTCTTGCGGCTGAGCAATAGACCGAGAGCGCCCTTGGTCGGTCCCTGCTGCGCAGCGGCAGACTTCGCCGGAGCGCCGGTTTGCGAGAGCAGGTAATTGCGCTCGCCCTCCCGCAACCATGTACATTCGCCGGGAGCTCTGAAGAACTTGAACCAGAGGATCGCCCAGATGATGCCGATCACGCCGGTGATGATGAATGACATTCGCCATCCCGTCTGCAATATCAGCCAGGCGACGAAAGGCGCCGACAGGGCGGGACCAGCGAAGGTCCCCGCGTTGAAGATGGCCGTGGCCAATCCACGCTCGCTGGCCGGGAACCACTGCCTGACAACCTTGCCGCAGATGGGAAACGAAGCCGCTTCGCCGATGCCCAGCCCAAGCCGGGCAGCCAACATGCTTGCGAATCCCACGGTAGCGCCCGAAGCCATTCCGCCCAGCGACCAGAG
>JBEKQR010000428.1:0-3887 GCA_049519515.1 Candidatus Korobacteraceae bacterium | reverse complement strand
GCGGGCGCAGCAGATCGTCACCTTGCTGCTGCGCGACCGCACCCTGGTCAAGGTGAACGAGGAGCTAGTCTTTCACCGCCGGGCGCTGGAAGAGCTGAAGGCAAAGCTGATGGAGATGAAGAAGACTTCAGCGACGATCGACATCCCCCGCTTCAAGGACATGACCGGCGTGACCCGCAAGTACGCCATCCCCCTGCTCGAATACTTCGACCGCGAACACGTCACCAAGCGGGTGGGGAATGAGAGGGTGATTCAGTAGCGCGCTACCTTCAGTTCTTGTTTTTTCGTTCCCAAAAGTAGGTTTGGAATTGATGTAAAGAGCAAGTCTCCCGAATTCGGCTCGTTTGTTGTGGAAGCCCACGCCTTCAGGCGTGGGAACCAGTGCTGAAGGGAGGAGAGCGCCTTTAGGCGCTGTGGACAACGGATTGTGTCCGGCCACCTTTTTACACGGCGGCTAAAGCCGATTCGGCAATGGCTCGTAGTTCCCACGCCTGAAGGCGTGGGCTTCCACAACGAAGACGAAAACGAAGAACTAAGAGCCGCCCCCGTACACCACTCGCCCGCCGACGATGGTGTGGGTAACGCACCCTTGCATCGAAACTCCGTCCCAGGGCGCGTTGCGCGACTTGGAGCGGCTCTTCGCCAAATCGTATTTCCAGCGCTTTTTAGGATCGAAGATGGTGACGTCGCCGTAGGCGCCCGGCGCCAGCGTGCCCCGGCCTTCGAGACGCACTATCTTTGCCGGGTTGGCGGAAAACAGCTTTATCAAGTGCGCCAGCGGCATCCCGCGCTCATGGTGAAGAGCGGTGCAGGCCACGCCGAAGGCGATCTCCAGACCGGTGACGCCAAAGGCGGCGCGGTCGAACTCGACATATTTTTCGAAGCGCGCATGCGGCGCATGGTCGGTGGCGATGCAATCGACGGTGCCATTCAGCAGGCCCTCGAGAAGTGCTGCGCGGTCCTGCTCGCCGCGCAGCGGAGGGTTCATTTTGAAGTTGGTGTCGTAACCGGCAAGCTCGGCGTCGGTGAAAGTGAAATGATGTGGCGTCACCTCGCAGGTGACCTGGACGCCGTCGCGGCGCGCTTGGCGGATCAAGTCGAGGCTGATGGCCGTGGTGACATGCGCCACATGCAGGTGAGCTTCGGTCTGGCGCGCCAGGGTCAGGTCGCGCCGCACCAGCCGCCACTCGCTCTCGACAGGTTGGCCGCGCAGTCCCAGGCGAAACGCCATCTCGCCCTCGTGCACCGGATTGTTGTGGCTGATGCGCGTATCCTCGGCGTGCTGGATGAGCGGCAGATCGAGCCGCTTTGCCAGCTCCAGCGCCTTGCGCATGATGTCGTCGTCCAACACCGGATGGCCATCGTCGCTGACGGCTACTGCGCCGGCCCGCTTCAGCTCGGCGTAGTTGGTGAGCTTTTCGCCCTGGCTGCCGCGAGTGGCGGCGGCGACGGGATACACGTGCACCAGCGCGCCGCGCTCGGCGTCTCGCATCCAGCGCGTAATGGCCGGCAGGTCGTTCACGGGCGTGGTATTGGGCATGGCGCAGACGGAGGTGAATCCGCCGGCCGCCGCTGCCGCTGTTCCGGAAGCGATGGTTTCCTTGTGCGCCTGTCCCGGCTCGCGCAGGTGCACATGGATATCCACGAACCCCGGCGCCACGATCAGGCCCTTGGCCACGATGGTCTGGCCCGCGCCGCGCAGCGTGCCGGGCTCGGCCAGTTGACTGACGCGGCCATCCTCGATCAACAGGTCGCGTGCCGTCTCCAGGTTTTGCGAGGGATCGATTACCGTCCCTCCCACAACAGCCAGTGAACCTGCCTTAGTCATGGCGGCCTCCACGCGGGGTCCCCGGCGCCCCTGCTTTTGCGCGCTGGGGTGGACGGGTGCGCGCCGCGCCGGTGCCGCCGCGCCCAGGCGGGAGTAAATGCGAGAGCAGTGCCATACGGACCTTCACCCCGTTTGCCACCTGTTCGGTGACCACCGACTGCGCCCCGTCGGCCACTTCGTCGGTGAGTTCCATGCCGCGGATCATGGGGCCGGGGTGCATGACAAGCGCGTCTTTCTTGGCCTTGCGCAGGCGCTCGGCCGTGAGCTGATAGCGGCCGATGTATTCGCCGAACTCGATCTCCAGCCCCGCCAACCGTTCCTTCTGCACGCGCAGCATCATGACCACGTCGGCGCCGGCGATGGCCTTGTCCATGTTGTATTCCAGGCGTATGCCCGGAGCCAGAGCATGCGCCGTTGCCGGCAACAGCGGCTCGGGGCCGCAGAGGGTAACGTTGGCGCCCATCTTGGTGAACAGGTGCACGTCGCTGCGCGCCACCCGGCTGTGATAAATGTCGCCCACGGTCACGATGTTCAGGCCCTTCAGGCTGCGCTGGTGTTGCAGGATGGTGAAAGCATCCAGCAGGCCCTGCGACGGATGCTCGTGCATGCCATCGCCGGCGTTGACGATGGAGATGTCGAGATCGCGGGCCAGCAACTGCGGCGCTCCCGAGCTGGGATGGCGAATGACGATCAGATCGGCGCCGATGGCGCGCAGGGTGCGGCCGGTGTCGATGAGCGACTCGCCTTTCTCGATACTGGAGGCGGCAGCGGTGATGACCGTGGTGTGCGCGCCCAGCGCCTTGGCGGCGATCTCGAAGGAAACGCGCGTGCGGGTCGAGGCCTCGTAGAACAGCAGCGCCACCCGGCGTCCCTTCAGCAGCGGACGCGGGTGGTGCAGATCCATGCGCCGGGCGGCCTCTAATAATCCCGCGATCTGCTCGGGCGCAAGCGGCTCAATCGCCAGCAGCGATTTGATTGGTTTCGGTTTCATGGTGCTCCGCGCACATCTGGTTGTTATCCAGCAAACGCAAACCGTGTCCCCGGCGAATGACGTTTTTCATTCGCTGGGTGCAACTATGGCGTTCGGTGGGGACCCCGGACTTACTCCCGGCGTCGGTGCGGGGCGAGGATTTGCCGGCAACCCGTACCACGGAGTTTGCCCCTCGCAACCGCGACGTCGCGCCACCCCAGCAACGCAACTGTGGCGTTTGCCGGGGACCCCGGCGGCTACGATTCGGGCTCGCGCTCAACCAGCAACACCTTTTCCATCTGGTCGGTCTCCTGCAGCCTGACCTCGATCATTTCCGCCTCGGAAGTCTGCACCCGCCGTCCGACGAAGGTGGCCTCGATGGGCAGCTCGCGGTGGCCGCGGTCGATCAACGCCAGCAGTTGCACCCGGCGCGGGCGGCCGTGTTCGAAGAGCGCGTCCAGGGCGGCGCGCACGGTGCGTCCGGTGTAGAGCACGTCGTCGCAAAGCACGATGTCCTTGCCGACGATGTCGAACTCCAGCGGGCGCTGCTGCACCACCGGCTTGGGCCCCACCGTCGAAAGGTCGTCGCGGTAGAGGGTAATGTCGAGGGTGCCCACCGGAATCGCCGCCTTTTCGATGCGGTCGATATAGCGTGACAGGCGCTCGGCGATGGGAATGCCGCGCCGCTTGATGCCGACCAGTCCGAGGTCGGCCACGCCATTATTTTTTTCGACGATTTCATGCGCCAGCCGGACCAGCGTCCGCTCGATTTCCGACGCGGACATCAGCTGCGCTTTTTCGCGTAGATGAGGGAAACGATTGCTCACGGTCCGTATCCTTCGAAGCTAGGGCTGGCCGAATAATACGCGAGCGGCGCACCCCAGAACAAGAAAGTCACAAAGCACGGTGATGCCGCGCCGGCGGTTGGGCGGGCGAAGCATGCCCATTTGCCGGACGTGCCCCACATCTGCCGCTGTAGCAGATGTGGTTCAGGGAATGGGTCCCGGCCTCGCCCATACCAACATCTGCCGCAGTTGCGGATGTGGGTATACGTCACGGCGGGCTCTTTTGGTCCGGAAGGGGGGAACC
>JBEKQR010000427.1:0-3890 GCA_049519515.1 Candidatus Korobacteraceae bacterium | reverse complement strand
ATGGGGACCCATCCTCGTGGTGAGCACTCCCGATTCGTAGGTGCAAGCGGCGCGCGAGACGGCCGTCGCGGCTGCGAAGCTCTAGGTAAGGGGCAGTGATGTCGCTCCCCGCCGCGAAGCTCAATGCTGAGATCATGCCGGAGGGGAGAAGAGTAACAGCATCGTCGGGGGTTGCGTGTCCTCTGTTACCGATATCCCCGAACGCGATGGCGCTGAAGGGTACGCCACGATCCTTTGGAATAATCACCAGCCCGCATTGGGTGCCTTGATCTTCAAATGCAAGGTATGGCATACGATCAGCGATTGAGGACGCCGTTCCCTCCCGCTGGAACTCCGCCAAGCTGCCGACCAAGGGCAAACACCAGAGGTCGGCAGCCACGGGCTCCCGGGGCGCGAACGCGAGATCGCTTGCCGCAATCGTGATCGACGTGTCCTGGCCATAACTGGAGCTACTGATGAATCCGCGCGACGCGCAGAAGATTCCGGAATCGCTTTCGACCTCTAATTTCGTTATCTCCTGACTATTTCCGATCTGGTACGTTGTGCTTGCGCCGTGCACGACAGGTGTTTCGCCCTGAAGGAAAGCCATCAGAAAGCCGTGATACTCGGGCGGAATCGAGAATTCGTCGATATGGATCGTGGTCTCGGCATGGCCGTCGGACTGCAGGGTCACGGTTGCTGGACCGCAAACCTCGCCATCTGGGTCCCGAAAAGAGACCCTTGCACGCCCAGGGTATGTCGAGGCTATGTGCTCAAGGAGATTCCAGTTGCTTACCATGGGAATAGCCGAATCTTAATGGCCAGTCTAGCAGGTGGTTGTCTGCCAATGAAAACCTAAGACCTAGCCTATCCCGCCGGGTGCCCCACCCTTCGTGCTGTTGCGAGGGTGGGGTAGTTCCAGCAGCTAGCGCGGGCTCTGCGATGACGCGTTCTGCTTCTCTCCCGCGTACATCTCCGGAAACAGTTTCCGCAGGTTTGTGACCTTGGGCGCGTCGTAGATCATTATGTAGGGCTGATGCGGGTGGTTAGTGGCGTAGTCCTGGTGGTAGCCCTCAGCGGGATAGAAGCCCTTGAGTGGAACCACCTGGGTGACGATAGCGTCGGGAAAGGCGCGCGCCTTGTCGAGCTGCGCGATGTAGGCCTCGGCGATTCGCTTCTGCTCGTCGTCAGCGTAGAAGATGGCGGAGCGGTACTGGCTTCCCGAGTCCGGTCCCTGGCGGTTCAGCTCCGTGGGATCGTGCGCCACCGAGAAAAAGATGCGGAGCAGTTCGCCATAGGTCAGCTTGGAAGCATCGTAGGTGACCTTCACCGACTCGGCGTGGCCGGTGTCTCCGGAGCAGACGCGCTCGTAGTTGGCGGTCTCCGCCGCGCCTCCCGAATATCCGGAAACGGCGCTGGTTACGCCCTTCACATGCTGGAACACGGCTTGGATTCCCCAGAAGCAGCCGCCCGCCACCACGGCGGTCTTCTCGACCGGCGAGGACGCCAGCTTGGCATCCAGCTCGGGAGCAGGCAGGGAAACGCTGGTCGCGTTCGCCGAGTTGCAGCCGATGAAGCCGGCCAGCGGCAGCAACAGGAACAGAATCGCGGTAACGGACAATGACACGCTCGGCATAGAGCACTCCTTCGCCCCAACGCTTATCGGGGACTCGCGAAAGAAGATTCGGCGCTAATAAAATTCCGCCCTTTGTTAGGTGTCTCGAAAGCGGGGAAAGTTACAAGATTTTGATTAGTGGCTCAATTTGAGGGGTGCCCCATGAAATCAGGTTCCGCGCCGCCTGAAACTCATTGTGAGATAAACGGCGCGGCCCGGTTAGGCTGTACCGCTTATAGCAAAGAGCTCTTTCGGCTTTTCGGCGCTAACCTGGGGAACTGGATTTTGTCTGGACCGCGGCCAAGGCTATACTCAGCTTACAACCCGACACACGGGCCCATGGGTGAACACCATAAAACTGAATGAACACCACAGGAAAGAGAGAAGCCGATGAGCGCTGACACCAGGGGAACGCGAATGAGCACCGAGGCTGCCAAGACCGGACCGGCATCACTGACGGCCTACGTGGCCGACTTCATCACCTCCACCAAGTATGCCGGCATTCCGCAAAACGTCCTGCAGCTTGGCAAGAAATCCATTCTGGATGGGCTGGGACTGGCCCTGGCAGGATCGGTGGCCAAAAGCGGCGAGATCGTTCGCCGTCATCTCGAGAGCCTGGGCTTCAGCCGTGGCGCCAGCACGGTTATCGGTTCCGGGATGCGCGTGCCCCCCCGCTTCGCCGCCTTTGCCAACGGCACCGCCAGCCACGCCGACGACTACGACGACACTCAGCTCGCGGTGGCCAAGGACCGGGTTTATGGCCTGCTCACCCATCCCACTTCGCCGGTGCTTCCGGCCGTGCTTGCCGTGGCCGAGCGCGACGGCCGCACGGGACGCGACCTGCTGCAGGCCTACCAGGTCGGGGTCGAGGTCGAGTGCAAGATCGCCGAGGCGATCAAGCCCCGGCATTACCAGGAGGGCTTTCACAGCACGGCCACCTGCGGCACCTTCGGGGCTGCCGCCGCGCTGTCCAACCTGCTGGGGCTCTCGCTGGAGGCGACGCGCGTCGCCCTCAGCATTGCCGGCAGCCAATCGGCGGGGCTGCGCGAGAACTTTGGCACTATGGTGAAGCCGTTCCACGCCGGACGGGCGGCGGAAAGCGGCGTAGTGGCAGCGGAATTCGCGCAAATGGGGTTCACCGCCGCGCCCGGCATCCTGGAAGCTCCGCGCGGCTTCTTCCGCGCCGCCGGCGGCGGCTATGACGAGAACGCCATCCGCGCGAAGCTCGGCCATCCCTGGACCTTCGCCGACCCCGGTGTCTCCATCAAGCCGCACCCGTCCGGATCGCTTACCCATCCCGGCATGACCATGATGCTGTCGCTGATCAAGCAGCACAACATCAAGCCGGAGCAGGTGGAGCACGTCAAGGTGGGAACCAACCAGAACATGCCCAATGCCCTCATCCACCACCAGCCCACGACCGAGCTGCAGGCCAAGTTCAGCATGGAGTTCTGCATGGCCATTCTGCTGCTCAGGGGACGGGCCGGGCTGCCGGAGTTTACCGATGAGATCGTCAACGAGCCGGATGTGCAGGCCATGATCCGCAAGGTGGAGTTCGGCGTCCACCCGGTGGCCGAAGCGGCCGGGTACGACAAAATGACGACCATCATCGAAATCGCGCTCAAGGACGGCCGCAAGATCTCCGGGCAGGCTGACTTCGGAAAGGGCAGCCCGGCAAACCCGATGAGCTACGGCGAGGTGGCGGACAAGTTCCGCGAATGCGCCACCTTCAGCCGCTGGCCTTCGGCTAAAGCGGAGAAGGTAATTGCCATGGTCGAGAAGCTGGAGGAGCTTCCCAAGGTGGCGGAACTCACTGCCCTGCTGGCGCGCTAGCCGTTCGGCACACGCGCCCCCACATCTGCCGCAGTTGGCGGATGTGGGTTTTGAATCCGAAGTCTATCGTGTACTGAGCTTTTGGTTTCCCGGCCGGCAAGCACCAACGTGGACGCCCGCCGGGAGCCCACCTTCCGGGAGGTGCGGCTCTGTGCAAACCGCAATTCCAGTTGCCTGATTACGAAAATCCGGTCATGATAACCAGACACCGTGTGTTCAACAGATGCGTGTGAAGAAGCTCCGGGCGCTGCCGGGCGGCTTTTCGACTCCTCATACCGCTTTGCCGCGCGCCGTGCGCGAAAGGCGCAACATCAGCAAACGGGCAGTGACGATCCCGGATGAGCGGTGCCGGCATCCTAGTCGGCTGAGGGCGTAAACCCGGATTTCGGCCGCAGGCATTGGCCAACGGATTCAGAAGCAGAAGCCATTTCGGAAGAAAAGGACTAAACATGGAAGCTAAAAG
>JBEKQR010000426.1:0-3890 GCA_049519515.1 Candidatus Korobacteraceae bacterium | reverse complement strand
GGTGTACCAAAGCATCTTGATGGTGCCCTCATGCACATTGGCGTCGGCCTCGGCCAGGGAAAGGTGCGTATCCAGCACCCCCAGCACCTTCCGGCCGGCGGGGTGCGCATGGCAGGCCGCGTTGCTGCAGGAGGGCTGGTTTTCAATCGGCGTGATGATGGCGATCACCCGCTGACCGCCGGCGCGGTAGAAGCGGTAACGCTCAGTCTTGTTGAGCCGGGAAAGCGGCTGCGACTCGCGATGGCAGGCGTAACATTGCTCGGCGCGCTTGTCCACCCACTGTCCCGTCTCGCCGGAAGTAGAGAAACTGATCATTCCTTCCGGGTTGATCACGCGGATGCGGACTACTCCAGGCTCTTCCGCGAAGGTGTTGATGGTGCGGTGAAGCGACTCGCGGTCGTTGCCCATCATGTAATAGTCGGTGCTGCGCTTGATGACGCCGTTGAGGCGCTCGGCATTGGCCAGGGTGGCCCATTCCAGATGATGCCGGTGCAGGCTGATATTCAGGAACCCCAGAAGCCCGAAGGTAAGCACCAGGGCCGGCATCAGCAGCAGAATCAGCTTGGTGCTGAGATGGCGGACGGCCAGCCGCCTGAGGCCGTGCAGCTCCGGGCAAGCTCCCCTTTCGGCAAAGGGATCAACCTTCCACTGCCTGCCTTCGCCCTCCGGCTTGTTCTCAATCGCCGACATTGGTGGCCACCTTGGCGGAGCCGATGATGGCCGCCGGCGCGGCGGACTTTACAGGCTGGTGCTGGCGCTCATCTTCAAAAATCGGGAGGTGCTGCACCGCCAGCCCGAACAGGGCAAAGCCGGCGGCCACCATGGCTGCCGTGACCGAGAACTCCAGCCAACTTGGCAGATAATGACGGCCGGCCCAGTGCTCGAGCCCGGTAATGCTGACATTCAGCCGGTTGGTGATGAAGCCAAGCACCACGGCCACCGCGCTCACGTACAGTCCCATGGGAGAAGTTCTGACCTTGCGCAGCGAGAGCAGAACCAGCGGGATGATCACCGCCAGCAGGTTCTCAACCCAGAAGAAATAGGTTTCGTATTGGGGAACGATTACCTGCGGCAGCACGCCGCGGTGCAGCAGGTCTTCGCAGCGCAGAATGGCATAAACCCAGAGTACGACCAGCAGAATCCGTCCCAGCTCCTGGATTATCGGCAACTCCAGTTGCCGGCCAAACACCCGCGAGCTGAGAGACGACTCGTAGATGGTCATCGCCAAACCTACCGCGATCGCCGAGATGAAAAAGAAGACCGGCAGCAGCGGGCTGTACCAGAACGGGTGCAGCTTCTCCGGCATGATCAGGTACATAGTCCCCAGAGAAGATTGGTGCAGCGTGGAAAGAATGCATCCCAGGATGACCAGCGGAACCAACGCCGCCTTGATGAACTTCAGCGGTTTGACCAGGCGGAAGCGCTCCAGCACGATGGGGGAAAACTCCAGCGACAGCACCGTCGTGTAGAGCATCACGCACATGGCCACCTCGAACATCACCGAGTGGGGATTGCGCATGATCAGCGGATGCCAGATGCGGTAGGGCCGCCCCAGGTCATAGAGCAGAGCGGTGCTCACCAGCAGGTAGCCGGCAAAGGCGGTCAGCACGGTCGGGCGCACGATCGGCTCCAGCCGTTTAACGTTGAAGATGTGCACCGCGCCGGTGAGGGTGAACCCGCCGGCAGCCAGCATCACGCCGCACAGCACGTCGAAGCCGATCCACAGCCCCCAAGGGTATTGGTCGCTCATGTTGGTGGACGCGCCCAGGCCCTGGGTGAAACGAATCACGGTGGCATAGCCGCCAAGCACCATGATGACCGCGAACACCAGCTTCCAGAAGGTGAACCTGAATTTCATTGCGCGCCTCCCTTCCGACGGGCTTCTTTCTCGGCTCGTTCGTGCGCTTCGGCCTCGGCTACCTCGTCGCGGCGATGGGTGATCCACCAGATGCCGCCCAGCACCACTCCGCCCAGCGGAACGAAGTCCGGGATGCGCGACAAAACGCGATAGGTGTAAAGCGGCAGCGGGTCCTTCGGCAGCTCCGCCAGCCCCATCCCCCACTGCTCGAAGGGCACGCCGGAGAGCAGCAGAACCGAGGTTCCACCGACTTCGTCGACCCCAAAAAGGTGCGGCGCGTAGTTGGAAGGATTAGCGCGGATCCTCTCCTGCGCCTCGCGAATCAGCTCCTCGCGCTCACCGAACTTGGTGGCTCCTGTGGGACAGGCTTCCGCGCACGCGGTCTGTTTGCCGGCAGCCAGCCGGTCGGGACACATAATGCACTTCCGAATCTTGGGGAGCACATTCGACCATTCATACTTGGGCACGCCAAACGGGCAGGCAGCCATGCAGTAGCGGCATCCCATGCAGCGCGCTTCGTCGTAAATTACCGGCCCAGCCTCGGTCTTGCGCAGGGCCGCCACCGGACAAACCGAGGCGCAGGCGGGATCCTGGCAATGCATGCACAGCCGCCGCATGTACTTGTCGCCCTTGGCAACCACGGTGGTGAACTTGTGGTCTGAGGTTACCTCTTCGGCGGCGATACGGTCGTTGTAAGGCAGGTGGTTCTGCTCCGCACAGCCGGCCTCGCACTGCTTGCAGTTGATGCACAGCGTCGAGTCATATAAAAGGGCCTTACTCATTGGGTTCTCCACTTCGAAGCGGGCCGCCGCAACGATTGCCTCAGCAGAAACAAAGCCAAGCTTTACCAGCAAGCCGGTTCTTCTACCCTAGCACTGGCGAAATCGGCATCTGCTGAGGCTTGTACCTGTAGTCTGCGGCTATGGAAAAACTTCGGCGGTGATGCAAATCACCTCAGAACGTGAGAAGTAACCCATAGCCCATGAGATAAGAGCATCGGAACTGTTGCGGCTTGCAACTACGAAGAGGCTCAGAAGAGAATAGCCTGATAATCCCGAGTCGCAATATGAGATTTGGGACGATGTAATGCTGAAAAAATTAACAAAAGGGACGGGCGGGAAACAATGGTTAGATGTAGCAGGCCTCTCAGCGGGGCACATCAAATGTGGGTGCGGAATGGAGGTTACGTCTGGCTCAGCTCAGACCCAATTCCCTGATCCCTGGCCCCTTGATCTGCTAAGCGCCGACCAATCGCTCCAGAACGGGTTTGTTTTTGATCAGCAGGGTTGAGCCTTTGAGAATGGCAATTTGCTTCTTGCGGAAAGCCGCCAGGGTGCGGGTCACCGTCTCGCGCGAGGTGCCGATGATCTGGGCAATTTCCTCGTGGGTAAGGGCGACCTTGACGCGGGTGCCATCGGCGTCCGCGCCTTCGCCATGGGACCATTCCAGCAGGAGACGGGCCAGGCGTTCCGGAGCTCCATGCGAAAGTCCAAGGGAGCGAATCTGCTGGTAGGCCGACTGGCAGTCGCGGCTCAGGTGCTGGGCCGCCTTCAGGCAGGCATCGCCGTGCTGCTGGAGAAAGCGCAGGAAATCGTCGCGTTTGATGAAATTCAATTGGCAGGGCTGGGCAGTCTCGGCGGTGATCTCGTAGGGAGTGCCGGAAACGGTGGCGTGCAACCCCAGAACCTCGCCCGGATGCGTGATCTTCAGGATCAGCGTCTTGCCGTCGCTGGAGGTGGTTGACAGCTTCACCCGTCCTTTGCAGAGCATGTAGATGCCGCGCGGCACCTGGCCTTCCACGAACAGTACGGCTCCCGCCGGATAAGCGGCGGTGAATTTGATCTTTTCGAAAGCCTCCAGCGATGTCTTGGGCAGGCCGCAGAAAAAACTGTCGCAACGCAACTTGCAGATTACGCAATTCTCAACCAGCTCGAGACCGTACGGTGTACCCACTCTTCCCTCCCCGGGCAATAGCGGCGGTTTCTACCTCGACTTCCGGGATACCGTCGCCGCCATTTTACTGCGCAGTGAA
>JBEKQR010000425.1:0-3897 GCA_049519515.1 Candidatus Korobacteraceae bacterium | reverse complement strand
CTTTATCAGTCGGTGCGACACTGGCCTATGTACTCGGTGACACTGTCCAGACTGACATCATTACCATTTACATTGCTCGTGCCTGTAGTGATAAGGACGAACCTTTCTCCGCAGGAAACATAGATGCGATCACAGATCATGTCAGGGCGCGACAGCGGTGATGGTTGAATTAGGCATAGGCTCGTTCCGTTCTTTTCCGCCATTGTTTTCAGTGCACTAATGACAGAATCGAGCGGTTTACGTGTCCCCATACTCCAAGATCGGCTAGCGCTGCAAACTTTGCCACCCTGGAACACGACGGAATATATGCGCTTATCGGGGCCGAATAACATGTCGTTGCCGACAAAGACAAACTTCGCCTCCGAGAGAATGTTCCGCGCCGTGCGCTCGTCCATTCCCAACCATACAGTGATGTTATCTAGCTCTAGGGTGATTTTCTGGGCAGGTGGAACCCATTCGACGGCCACCTTGGGCTTGGCGGGAATTTGTGGCCGTGGTGCGGGAGTTACATCGGGCAGCAATTGTGCGCCGGCGATTAGGGCACTAGTCAGGATCAGGCACGCCAGAGAGGAAAGATGTCGAAAGGACTGCTGGCTCTCTTCGTTCATTACGCCCCTCGGGAACTAGCAAAGTGGAGCCCGGAGCCGCCAGAACCTTGGGGCTGCCATTGTCTACCCGAGAGGTCGATTATGCAATAGAGACTAAACCCAGGGCGAAATGGTCCGCCAATCTGCCGGGAAACCCATCGAGGTCAGGTCCAGGCCCGGGTGCGCATTCATCAATTCAATGAAGCGGTGCTTCCATTTGGCATTCGGTGCAATGGTTCCCAGCAGATAATGCATCATGACAACGACGCAATAAATACGGTCCGTATGGGGAACTCTGTAAATCCAGTCATGCGGAATCTTGGCTTGAACACCCAGTTGGCGGTTCCATAACCGGCTATGATGAGCCCCGAAATTCCTGATCGTAGCCAGAACATGCATCCAGTTTTGGAACGGCACTTCGGCCAGTTTGTACTCAGCGGCAATTTTTGTTTTAGTGACGCTTTTCAGGCCCTCGAACATCATGGACAACGTGCCCATTGTCATCAGTTCGGTCGCCATCCAAATGGGGAGATGTTGCTCGCATGTATATTTTTGTCTGTAAGCCTTTACGAACAGTTCGTTGTGTGCGTGCTTTTCCTCTTGCGCTATCTTTTCCGTCAACTCGACGAATGGCACTGGTTTACCTAATCTGACCGGATTTATAAACCAACGCGAGTACGTATTCTGATCCGTATGGGCGAAAGGCCCATATGTGTGTGCCAGTTCGTATGTGATGGAGGTGCGAAAGGCAATCTCTATTCGCTGAATCGCTTGGTGAAAAAGTAACCGCAAGCGGCCATCAAACTTATAGAGACTGATTATCTGATCAAACGTAGTCCCGTCCCGGAATGTGTCCGTCTTGGGAATCCGGAAGGGTATAAAATAGCCGCTTAGGCGGTAGTAGCTTACTCGTTTTAGCCAGCGAAGAGCCCGAGAATCATCTTCGATGATTAAGCCACGCGTTTTAATAAGCGCCAACTGCTGCTCGAACGCCAGCGGGGGCTTGCTGTATTTCATCGCGAAGCAGAAAACCCGCCAACTATGCGCTTCACCTGCGAACAGGGAGAGGCGTGGCGGGTCTGTTAATTAACATGATGCATGGCATAGTACACGCGATGCAAGTAATAAATGGCTTAAAAGCCGATTCAGGCGTTCATTTCGGGATTACGGCCTTTGGTGTATAAATTCGGCACCTTGGTGCCGGGGCCTTAGCCTTTACTGAATTGCTGCTGTTGGGCCAAATATCCTCGAAAACACTTGCTTTCGTAGCGCCCGCTGAGGGCTGATGCGCCTGTCCAGAATCAGGCAGTTAGCGGAGCGGTTTGCGATGGGGTTTCGTAGCGGATGCCGAGGCGCTCTGCCGCCCGCATCACGGTTCCAGGTCCGACGCCTAGCTCTGAAGCGATTCGATTCCAGCCCCAACCCTCACCACGCAAGGCCGCGAGCCTACGGGTATCGAGAGACGCCCTAGGTCGCCCAATGCGCTTGCCCTTAGCCCGTGCGTTACGCAGGCCAGCCTTTACCCGTTCTTGGATCAGTGAACGCTCAAACTCGGCCATGGCGCCGATCACGGCAAACATCAGGCGTCCAGATGGTGTGCTGAGGTCGAGATTGTCGCGCAGACTCACGAAGGCGACTCCGTAGGCTCCGAGGTCTGCCAGGGCGTTGACAAGATGCTTGAGGGACCGCCCGAAGCGGTCAATCTTCCACACCAGCACGGCATCGAAGCAGCGCCGATGGGCGTCGACCATGAGCCGGTTCAACTCCGGGCGTGATTCCTTGGAACCGGAAACGCCGGTATCTGTGTACTCGCCGGTGATCTCCCAGCCGCGGCGCCCGGCATACTCGCGTAGCTCGCGGAGCTGCACCTCGGGGTCTTGTCCGTTGTGGGCGGTGCTGACACGCGCATAAAGCGCAACACGGGAAATCAGGTGCTCTTGAGCTTGAGCGGGCCGAGTGCTGCCGTGTGTCTTGGCCATATTGCCTCCTGGCGGGCGACATCGGTTAGCGCCGCGCCAGTGCAGCGAACACCAGCGCGGCGCGCTTTCGTTTACTCCTGCCGTGTGTCTTCCAGCAGATTTCCGTCAAGGTCGACGTATTCCGCCTCCCTTTTCAAGAAAGTCCAAACGTCGTCCGGCGTGAGGTACACCTTGGCGTAAGTACAACTGCTCCCCTCAATTGAGAAATGGAATGTCAATTGGGGTGGCAGCCTGTCTGACCGATGCTCTGGAATGTCAAAGTGTGTGGCGACCATCTTGTTCGCGTCCTGTTTATCCGGCGCCTCCATTGAAATGCGCACCAGCTTCGCATCAAGGTCCCCCGTTTTGCGACCGTGTGCAATCCTAAGCTCTTCGCGGAGCCAACTTGCAACTGTGGGGTAATTCTCAAAGGCGGTCTCTCGCTCCCCGAGGTGAACCAGTAGAGTGTGATACAGCACTTCAATAGCCTTGCCCGATTGGATACCGCAGCCGCAGTCATAGGGGATGTTTTGCTCCAGTTCTGGATACTTCTTCAGGAGTTCTGCGGGCCCCGTAGCCATAAGGTCCAGTCCTGCTTTAATGGCGTCGGGGAGCCGGTCATGGTTGGCTTTGCGGGGTTTCTGTTGAGTGGTTTTGCGGAGGGTGGTAGCGTGTGCAGTAGCCATGTTGTCCTGCCTCCATTGCAGGCGATGTTGGTTAGGGCTGGGTTAGATGGCGCAAACATCCGACTCGGCCCGTTATTGTTTAGATTTCCGCTTGGCCTCCCGCGCTTCTACAGCTTTTCTGGCGATCTCTGATCGGCGCTCTGGGCTCAAGCTTTTAGCGCGAGCCTTGCCGCCCTTCCTGCCAAGCGCGACTGCAGCGGGGTCTTTTTTCTTCATGTACGCATCTTATCGCTAAGATTGCAAGAGTCAAGCCACGAAATATTGGGCCTGTTGGCTGGTAAACACCCTACAGGTTGCATCGGCTTCATTTTGCTGACTATGTGCTGACTAGCGAGAGGTGCTTTGGAGGGGATATGCGTGAGACCCGCATTTTTATTGGCTGCCCCCCAGGGATTCGAACCCCGATATGCTGATCCAGAGTCAGCTGTCCTGCCGTTGAACGAGGGGGCAGAAGCGAGAAAAGCGGCCCATGCCTGCGGAATCGCGTGCATGGAGACTTCTGTCCGATCATAAACTTGGGGCCAGAGTGCGTCAACTGGCGAGCCAGAAGTAGTGGTCAATTTGAATTTCTACAATGACGGGTGCCCCACGTCCCGCCCTGTTTGCCGAAAAGCGCGGCGCGGAACCTGATGGGGCATCCTTCAAATTGACCCACTACACTGCCGG
>JBEKQR010000424.1:0-3902 GCA_049519515.1 Candidatus Korobacteraceae bacterium | reverse complement strand
GACATTACTGAACTATCTCTCTAACTGGCGATATTTTACGCGCAACCAAGCAAGCGCGGCAGACCTACCTTAACCTATGGGAGCCGTCCCGGCGGATACTGCTAATGCCTTATAGCAGGGTGGAAACTTCCGGGGTACGCCGGGAGGGACATGAGCATCAGCATTAGAGGTGCTCCCGTCTATCTTATCGGAAACAGGGCTCCCCGTTTCGCCTTTCTTGAGCAAATTCTGTAAATTCGCGGTTACGAATGGCCGCCGGGGTCGTCCATACCGGCCCTGATCTACAGGTGCCCTGGGTGGCCCACATTTGCCGCTGTTGCAAATGTGGGGAACGGGCATCCTGTCCCCACATTTAGGGCTGCGCCCTAAATGTGGGCCACCAGGCCCGAGGCGGCCTCCGCAACTGCCTGATAACGTCCACCCCAGCGCGCCCGCAGCTCTCACCAGACCAGTTGCATCTAATATGGGTAGGCCACAGCATGGCCGGGAGTTTCCGCTTTACGTCTTCCCGGACGTGCGTTATGCGATTGATTCCATTACCTCCGGGGAACCCTCACATGTCAACCGTAAAGCAGCCCGCGAGCAGCGGCGCTTCCCGCGCCAAGCCGAAGCTCTACCGCAACTTCATCAATGGTGAATGGGTCGAAGCCGCGACTGGCAAATGGTTCGAAAACCTTAACCCGGCCGATACCCGGGACGTGGTGGGCGTCTTTCAACGTTCCGGAGCCGCCGACGTGGACGCCGCCGTGACCGCGGCGAAGGACGCTTTCGACAAGTGGCGGCTGGTGCCGGCGCCGCGGCGCGCGGAAATCGTCTTTCGCGCTGCTGCAATCCTCGAGCGCCGCAAGGAGGCCTTCGCCCGTGACATGACCCGCGAGATGGGCAAGGTGCTCAAGGAGACCCGCGGCGACGTGCAGGAGGCCATCGACACCGGCTACTATATGGCCGGCGAGGGCCGCCGCCTGTTCGGCTATACCACCCCCAGCGAGCTGCCCAACAAGTTCGCCATGTGCGTGCGCCAGCCAATCGGCGTCTGCGCCCTGATCACGCCCTGGAACTTTCCCATGGCGATTCCCTCGTGGAAGCTTTTTCCGGCCCTGGTGGCAGGCAATACCTGCGTCATCAAGCCGGCACAGGATACGCCGCTGTCGGTGTTTAACTTCGTCGAAACCCTGACGGAGGCCGGCGTCCCGCGCGGGGTGGTGAACATCGTGACCGGCTTCGGAGACGAGGTCGGGCGGCCATTGACCGAGCATGCGGATGTGCGCGCCGTCTCGCTGACCGGATCGTCGGCGGTGGGCCGGGTGGTGGGCGCGGCCTGCGCGCAGCATCTCAAGCGCTGCTCTCTGGAACTCGGCGGCAAGAATCCCATGATCGTGCTCGACGACGCCAACCTCGATCTGGCGCTTGATGGCGCTGTCTGGGGCGCCTTCGGCACCACCGGCCAGCGCTGCACTGCCACCAGCCGCATCGTGATCCAGAAGGGCGTCTATCAGAAGTTCGCCGAGGCGCTGGTGGAGCGGGCCAAGAGGCTCAAGATCGGCAATGGGCTGGATGAATCGGTCGAGATGGGGCCGGCGATCAACGCCCGCCAATTGCAGAACGACCTCGACTACATAGAGATCGGAAAGCGCGAGGGCGCGCGCCTGCTGTGTGGCGGCCATCGCCTGGACGCGGGCGAATACCGCCATGGATTCTTTCTCGAAGCCACGGTGTTCGCCGATGTCGACCCCCGGATGCGCATCGCCCAGGAAGAAATCTTCGGCCCGGTGGTTTCCCTCATTCCCTGCCGCGACCTGCAGAACGCGCTGGAAATCGCCAATGGAGTGGAGTATGGTCTTTCATCCGCCATTTACACCCGGGATGTCAATCGCGCCTTCGCCGCCATCCAGGAGCTGAGCGCGGGCATTACTTACGTGAATGCACCCACGATCGGGGCCGAGGTGCATCTGCCCTTCGGCGGGGTCAAGGCCACCGGTAATGGCCATCGCGAGGGTGGGATCGGCGCTTTTGACTTTTTTACGGAGTGGAAATCGGTGTACGTTGATTATTCCGACCGGCTGCAGAAGGCGCAGATCGACCGGCCTGACTGATTCCATCCCGATAGACGCAAAAAGCAGCGTCTATCGGGGGCCGCGGAAGCCTTAGCGCCGCGCCGGGGTAAAGTGGTACTGGGGTGAAAACCGCGCTGGGGTGAGCGCAAGCTACAAAAAGTGGTTTTGGTATCCGCATAGCAAGCGAGCTAAGCGGTCGGCTCCGACTGCGGCATCATTCCGGCCCGGAGCAAGCCGGGACCTTCGGCAGACGCCACTTTTGCGGCTGTTGAGACGGCGAGCAAGCAACACGTGGATAGTTTCTTTGAAAGGGCCCGGCTTCAGCCGGGCCGTCGAGAGCCAGCAAAAATGCGGCTTTAGCCGCTGAGGGACCCAAACTCTGGTGTCTTGAGTGCGGAACTTATCAATGAAAGTTGGCAGCTCAGATGAATTGAAGTGTTGTGACCTCAGGGGCTAAAAGCCCCTGTCTTGAAAAGGCAGATTACGGCGCGGCT
The DNA here is from genome assembly GCA_049519515.1 of Candidatus Korobacteraceae bacterium. Lineage (GTDB taxonomy): Bacteria > Acidobacteriota > Terriglobia > Terriglobales > Acidobacteriaceae > CAWBRT01. The sequence continues at coordinate 1,354 of JBEKQR010000424.1, read as the reverse complement.
GAGGCCGCGCCCCTTTAAAACACAGGATTCGAGTTCTTCCGCAATGCTGTTAGCCCCCGAGGGGATTTGTTGTTTTTTATTTGATTAAAAACAGGTTCGAAAGGCAGTGAATGTTAACCAATTCCGCGTTTGAAATTCTCGCCGCACCGCGCATGGAAAATGTCAATTACGCCATCCGCGACCTGGTGGTTATTGCTGAGCAGATCGCGCGCGAGGGCAAAGAAATTCTCTATCTCAACATCGGCGATCCTCCGCTTTACGGCTTCCAGCCTCCGCCGCGCCTGATCGAAGCCGTCCACAAAGCCATGCGGGACGGCATCAATGGCTACGGCAACTCGCTGGGTCTGGATGCGGCCGTCGAGAGCATCCGCTGCCAAGCCGGGGGCAAGGGCTTCGAGAACATCCAGGGCATCTTTGTCACCATGGGCTCGGGCGAGGCGGTGGATTGCTGTTTGACCGCGCTGGTCAATCCGGGCGACAACGTGCTGACGCCGTGTCCCGATTATCCGCTCTATTCGGCCACCCTGGCCAAGAACAGCTGCCGGCTGAACTCCTACCGGCTCAAGGAAGAGGAGGGCTGGGAGCCCGACCTTGACGATATTGCCGCGCGCATTAATTCGCGCACGCGCGGCATTGTGCTCATCAATCCCAATAATCCGACCGGGGCCATGTATTCCCGCCGGACGCTGGAAGGCATCGCCGAAATTGCCCGCCGCCATAACCTGATCATTTTTTCCGACGAGATTTACGACAAGCTGATCCTGGACCCCACGGAGACTCATGTCTCCATGGCGGCGGTGGCCCCCGACGTTCCGGTGGTGACCTTCAACGGGCTCTCCAAGGCTTACTGCTGCCCCGGCTGGCGCATCGGATGGGGCATCGCCACCGGCCCGCAGGAGTCCTTAAAGCCATTTCTGGAAGGAGTTTACAAGCTGCTCCGGGCACGGCTTTCGGCCCCCCATGCGCTGCAATATGCGATCAAGCCTGCGCTCGATGGGCCGCAGGACCATCTGCTGGAGATGAACCGCAAGCTGCGCCGCCGCCGCGACCTGCTTCAGCGCTGGTGCGAGCAGACCCCGGGAATCAGTTGTGTGCCGCCCAAGGCGGCCTTTTACGCCTATCCCAAGCTCGACATCCCGGAAGACGACATTACCTTCGTCCGCGAACTGTTGGAGCAGACGCAGGTTCTGGTCGTGCATGGGGCCGGCTTTGGCGATAAATCCGGGGCTGCGCACTGTCGCATAGTCTTTCTTCCGGAGGAGGCCGTGCTTACCCAGGCGTTCGCCAGAATTTCGGCCTTCATGCGCGCCCGCTATTGCTGACCCGAGTTCCAGGCAGACCCCACAGCAGGCTT
>JBEKQR010000423.1:0-3903 GCA_049519515.1 Candidatus Korobacteraceae bacterium | reverse complement strand
TGGCCAGCGGCGTGATCATGCGGCTGCATCGCGCGGGCTTCCGGGTGCTGGCCACCGAGACTGCGCAGCCCACGACTGTGCGGCGAACAGTTTCCTTCTCGGAGGCTGTTTATCGCGGAGAGTTCGTGGTTGAAGGAATTCGCGCGCGCTCGATCCAGCATTGCCAGGAAGCCTCCGAGGTATGGAGCGACGGCGTCATACCGGTGCTGGTCGATCCCGGCTCCGAGGTGGTGAGAACTCTCCAGCCCGCGGTCCTGGTGGATGCCATCATGGCCAAGCGCAACTGCGGGACGCGCCTTGGCGATGCGGCGGTCGTGATCGGCCTCGGTCCTGGTTTCGTGGCGGGGGTGGACGTGCACGCGGTGGTCGAGACCAACCGGGGCCATCATCTGGGCCGCGTGCTGTTCGCGGGCGAAGCCGAACCCGATACGGGTGTGCCCGGCGAAATTGGCGGCCACGCTGCGGCGCGGCTCTTGCGGGCGCCCTGCGCAGGCCGGCTGAGAGCGGAGAAGTCCATCGGCGATGGCGTTCAACCCGACGAGATAGTGTGTTGGGTTGACGACACGGCAGTGCGGGCCAGAATCGCCGGCGTGCTGCGCGGGCTCTTGTACGACGGATTGCCAGTGCAGCCGGGAATGAAGATCGGCGACATCGATCCGCGCGCCACGCGCGAGCACTGCTTCACCATCTCTGACAAGTCGCTGGCGGTAGGCGGAGGAGTGCTGGAGGCTGTTCTCTGCCTGCTCCATCAACGGCGGCTGGCATCCGCGTCCGGCGAACATGCGAAAGCGGGCGCGGCGGGCAATGTGCGGGCGATGCGGAAAGCGGCAGACTGAAGTACTGTGTCTGCGCCGTGATGGCGGGCAGCGTGATCGTGGACAGTCGTGTACGCTTTCCGGACAGCCGGTCTCACTCTGCGGGAACAGCGCTACAAGCGGCGGCTCTCAGCTCACTGGAGATTTTCTTCGCGTCAGAACCCCGCAGACAAATGCCACGATGGCGAAAACAAGCAGGGCATGGATAAAGCCCTCCATCGTATAGCCGTTTAGGAATCCCGCAAGCCACACCAGCAAGAACATCGCAGACAACAGCCACAGCATGGTCCTCACCCCCGTAAGGTTGCCCATTGGCCGTGCTTTGTATAAAACTCCAGGCAAGAATGCAAGTACAATAAGACCCTAGTTCTTTCAATTAGAGCCACCAATTCCAGAGATGCTGCCAGAAAGCTCTTCGATCGCGAGGATGCCCATGCCTGACGCGCCATACTTTACACCTGAGTTGCTGGTCTTTCTGCGGCAGTTGCGGCGGAATAACAATCGGGAGTGGTTTGCCAGGAACAAGACGCGCTACGAACAGGTTGTACGCGATCCGGCGCTGAACTTCATCGTCGGCTTCGCGCCGCTGCTGCGCCAGATCAGTCGCACTTCGTGGCCGATCCGCGTCCCACGCGGGGTTCGCTGTTCCGCATCTACCGCGACACTCGTTTTGCCGCCGATAAACGCCCATACAAGACTCACGTCGGCATCCACTTCTTCCACGGCAGCGTAAAGAATGCGGCCACTCCCGCTGTCGCAAAACCGGCGCCTGCCGCGACCGTGCACGCTCCCGTTTTTTATCTGCACCTGGAGCCGGAAAATTGCTTTGCCGCGGCTGGCATATGGCATCCGGACTATCGCGCCGTGACCAGGGTGCGCGCCGCGATCGTGCGAAATCCGGAGCAATGGGGCAAGGTCCGCCGCAAGCTGGAGCTTGAGGGAGACTGCCTGAGCAAAGCGCCCCGCGGTTACGATGCGAACCATCCGTTCATCGAAGACATCAAGCAGAAGGACTTTGTCTGCTCGGTGGCGTTCACCGACGCGCAGATCTCGCGCGCGAAGTTTATGCGCGATTTTTACGCCGCCTGCCGCAACATGACCCCGCTGGTCGAGTTTGTGACCAAAGCCCTTGACCTGAAGTTCTAAAGCTTGTTTCACAAATAGCATTTTGAAAGGGCATGGCTTCGGCAGCCGGCGCGCCCGGTCTTGGCGCACTTGGGGCGGAAGATGGGTAGAACTTTCATCTGAGCAGAAGAAATTGCACGCTTTTGCTCTCCGCCACGAATCTTCCACTAAGCTGTTTCACTATTTGTTCTGCCGCGAGTTCAGGGACTGAAGTACTATCTTTTCTTATTCACTAAGGCGCTTCTTGCCCCGCCGCTGAAGCCGCGCGCCATTGCAAGCCATAGGCATCTACGTACTTCCTGGCGGTTGTGGGTTACGGCGCTTTCCCCGCGCACCTGCACGCTAATTTCACTCGTACTAAGTGCTTAGCTTTATCGTCGAACTCTGGAACACAAGATGCAATTGGGGTACGTATGATTCTGGCGACGGCTTCACAAATACTAGGTTCGAAGTTCGGGGCGGAAGCAGGCGGTTCACGAATCGAGCTCAAGCGGGTGCTTCATGCCTGGCTCGAAGGCGGCTCCGGTCTGGTTGTGAACCTGAGCGAAGGTGGAATGGCAATCCAAACTATGCTTTCCCTGAAACTGGGGCAAACGCTCAAGTTTGCCTTGCCGCTGGAGGGAATCGAAGCCGGCGTCCGGGGGATGGCGGAAGTGGTGTGGTGCGATGGTTCCGGCCGCGCCGGTTTGCGTTTCAACGGCCTCTCCGAGGGTGACCGCTTCTTGCTGAGCATCTGGCTGGCGCGAAACCAGGACCACATTCTCAGCAAAACGGCGCTGCACGAACTGCGGGGCAGCCGGTCTTCGGCGCTGCTCAACGCGGAGGTGAATTGCCTTCCCTCCCTCGAAGACCACGACTCCCAGTTGAAATTCTAGAGCAGAACTAAAGTTGCTGTATTCCCTGAAACCTTGAAACTTTGAAACCTTGACCTTTACGCCTTCCCTACCACGTGGTTCCCAACACTCTGATTGGCTTGCCGGCCAGGAAAGCACGCACGTCCTCCACCGCCTCCCCATACGCGTTAGAAAGGCTGTCGGCGGTGACATAGCCGAGGTGCGGCGTGAGCAGGACATTGCCTAGTGACAGGAAGGGATGATCGGCCGGTATCGGTTCCTGGCTATAGACATCGATGGCGGCTCCGGCGATCTTGTGGTTCTTCAGGATGGTGAACAGCGCCTGCTCGTCGACAATGGGTCCGCGGGAGGTGTTGATCAGGTAGGCGGTGGGCTTCATCAGGGAAAGCTCGGCCGCGGTGATCAGTCCGCGGGTGCGCTGGCTGAGAACCAGGTGTATGGTCAGGAAGTCGGCGCGGCGAAACAGCTCTTCTTTTGTCACCAGTTCGGCGCCCACCGAGGCGGCGCGTTCCGGCGTCAGGTTCTGGCTCCAGGCGATGACTTTCATGCCGAAGGCCTTGCCGATCCCAGCCACCTTGCTTCCCAGGTCGCCGAGGCCGGCCGTGCCCAGCACCTTGCCTTGCAACGCGACCCCCAGGGTCGACTGCCAGCGTCCCTGACGCAGCGACTCGTTCTCGCGCACGATGTTGCGGGCCAGCGCCAGAATAAGCGCCCAAGTCAGCTCCGCCGTCGTGGCATGGAGCATATGCGTGCCGCAAACCGGAATGCCGCGCTCCGCCGTCGCCTTCTGGTCGATGGCGACATTGCGCCAGCCGGTGGTGACCAGCAACTTCAGCTTGGGCAGCCGCTCGATCAGCGTGCGCGGAAACTTCGTGCGCTCGCGCATGGCCACGATTATTTCAAAGTCGCGCAGGCGCTCGGCCAGCGCGTCTTCGCTGGTCAGCGTATCGTAAAACGCCTGCACGGTAACCGCCGGCTTCAGGCTGTCCCAATCCGCCAGGGTAAGCGCCGCATGTTGATAGTCATCGAGAATCGCCAGCCGCATCGTTGTTCAAGCCTTTCTTTCGAAATAAAGGCATTAAGTTTCGAGTTTCAAGTTGCGAGTTTCA
>JBEKQR010000422.1:0-3916 GCA_049519515.1 Candidatus Korobacteraceae bacterium | reverse complement strand
GTGTGGTGCGGCGATTCATTTGTGACCTCCAAGGTCTATCTGAGGAAGGTTTCAATTTTCATCAGAGGTGTACACAGATTCCCAGCCTATCTGGCTGGTTGCGGCGGACGGGTTATTTTTGCGGAGTCTCTGCTCAGTGCTCCATAACTGGCGTAAACGCCTTCTCGCCAGTGATCCTGAAACGGGAACTGCTGCCCAGCGAACCGGCTAAAAGCCGATCTCTTGCTGGCGTGCAGCATGAAGCTGACTTGGGGCATCTCAGGCCCGCAGTGAGGTGGCATATGCCAAATTTTTTGATTCAGGTGGCGTACTCCCGCGAAGGGTGGGAGGCGCTGGTAAGAAATCCCCAGAACAGGATCGAAGCCGTGAGGCCATCCATCGAGAAGTTTGGCGGCAAAATCGAGCACGCCTGGTTCGCATTCGGCGAACATGACGTGCTGCTGGTTGTCGACATGCCCAACAATGTCAATGCCGCAGCCGTCGCCATGGCGTTTGCGGGCGGGGGAGCCTGTAAGACCGTACACACAACCCCGCTTCTTTCCGTCGAAGAAGCAGTACAAGCAATGAAGAAAGCATCCGAATCTGGCTACAAGCCAGCGACAGTGCCCGGAGTACGAGCTGCCTGATATCGATATGGTTGTTGTCGGTTTGAGGCGGCCTTCGTGGCCGCCTTTTCAGGCGGCGACCAGAAAATCCGTGCACATAGACATTAGCGAGCAAGAACAGGCAATATCACTTGTTTCCGCTGAACGGAAGCAACGCGTTCGGCGAAAGAATACCGGCTGGCTCGCTGCTCAACAGAAAATGCTCGAGTCGATGCAAAGCGCTTCGAAAGCGGTAAATTGAAAGCGGGTATAAAGCGGGTAGGAGCGTTTACTGCTATTGCTTCTAAGTTATTGAATTTAATGGTGGCCAGGGACGGAATCGGAACATTGCAGCCTATTGAAAACACGTAAGTTATTGAATTTCCAATCCGCTCGATTTTCTATAATAGCTAAAATTCCGGGCAATCCGGACGTGGTTCGTACACGATGGTTTATAAAAAACGTAATTTGGTAGATTGGCTTGCCGCTTTCGACCATCTACGTTTAAGTAGATTATGCAAAAAATATAATCGAACACTTTTTTTGAATTTGAAAACTTATGGGTGATCGCTTCTTCGGCTTTTCCGGCTTCGATCTGAAGAACTTTGTCGGCGGCGATTTCAAGATTCCGGGTATTTAGAGAGTGTCGGATTTCCCGGCCGTCGAGGGTTCCATTCACCCACAAGGGGCAGGCACACTTCTTCCACTCGCGGCCTTTGTGCCTGTGTGGACATTTCTTGAGGTGGCGTCGATAGATCGTGAGCACAAAATCCTCCGTACGCCATTCGTACAGCTCAGATATTATGCTCGTAAATGATTGAAAACAAGATAAAAGAGATGGTGGCCAGGGACGGAATCGAACCGCCGACGCCAGCCTTTTCAGGGCTGCGCTCTACCAGCTGAGCTACCTGGCCAATCCGCAGACAGGTCCGCCAAGGACTGTTTTCCGATGACCGCAGATGGGATGACGCTGCAGGCGTCCAGCTCTCCCGGTGGCGTCACCCGGCGATTATAGCAGCCCTGTTGGGATTGGCAAAAACAGGGGATGGGCAAGTAGCGGATCGATTTGAATTTCCACAAAGGCGGGCGCCCCTCTTCCCGCCCTTTTTGGGGCTGACGTGGGGGGCTATTTCCCAGGTTAGCGCCTGCCAGAGTCCCCGGCAAACTCCGGCTTGCGGTTGCTGTGGTGGTAATAGCGCGGCGCGGAACCTGATGGCACCCTTCAAATTGACCCACTACTGCTTGCCGTCAAAATTGCTTCCGACGCAGGCCGCGCAACCTCGGGTGGCCGGTTGCCTGCGCGCATCAAGTCACTTCCACCAAGGTAACGTCAAGCCTCCACCCTTGCGCCAAAGTTAAGTTGATTCGCGAGGATGGGGGTGCTGGTCAGTTTGCTGGCGCAATAGTGAACCGCAGGCAGTTCGTTTACGGCCTTACTTACACCTTACTCCTTTGGGCTCATTGCAATTGGCGCAATCGCGGTAGAATTAGGTGAATCGTCGCATATGTTCCTCAAGCCGGCGGTCATAACATTGATTCAGATGCATGCCAGATCGAGTTGCGTGATCCCGACGGCCGGCACAGTTGCCGCTGTGGCGCGCGGATGCCGTGCGGTACCTGCATGTTGAGTATTGGCTGTCCCCCGGGCGGTGAGCATATTTTGGCGGGCCGCAGCGTGTGCTGCCGCGTTCCCCGGCCGTTTTGGCACTCGCCTGGCGGGGGCGGCCAGCGGGCGGATTAAAAGATGTTAGGGCGCGAAGAGAAGGTTCCACAGACCCGGCTTACGGCGGTCCAGTATGTCATTCTGGCCATCTTTGCCCTGCTCGCCTTCGGCCTGTGGCGGCTGCAAATCGTTCAGCAGGAGAAGTACGACACCCTGGCGCAGATGAATCGCGTGCGCGAGGTTCCCATCCTGGCGCCGCGCGGCAAGATTCTAGATCGCGAAGGCCGCATCATTGTCGATAACTATCCCTCCTTTTCGGCGCTTTTGCTGCGCGATCAGAAGCAGTCTGACCTTGAAGCCGACCTCGACGGCATCGCCGCCGGCTTGCATCTGGACCCCGCCGAGCTGCGCCAGCGCGTTAAGAGAATGATGGCGCTGCCGGGCTTCAACCCGATTTTCCTGAAATTCGATGTCACCCCGGACGAGCTAGCCTTCATCGAGTCGCACCGCAACGAGTATCCCGAGCTCGACACCATCACGGTTCATCGCCGCCTGTATCCCAAGAACGGCTTCGCTGCCCACCTTATCGGCTACGTGGGCGAAGTCAGCGAGGAAATGCTCAACCAGCCGCAGTTCCAGTTCTACGGTGTGGGCGACATTGTCGGGCAGTCCGGGGTGGAAAAATACTACAACGACATTCTTATGGGCCAAAACGGCTCCCGGCGCGTGCTGGTGAACAGTCGCGGCAAGGAGATGGGCGAGCTCAGCGATAAGCCTGCCGTTCCCGGCAAGCAATTGAAGCTGACCATCGACATCGACCTGCAAATAGCCGCCGAAGAAGCCCTGGAAGGCAAGAATGGCGCCATCGTCGCCATGGATCCGCGCACCGGCGAAGTGCTGGCCATGGTAAGCCGTCCGGCGTTTGATCCCAACGCTTTCGCTGTCCGCATCAGCCGGCAGGAGTGGAGCGAGCTGTTGAGCGATCCCGCCAAGCCCCTGCTCAACAAGGCCATTCAGGCCCAACTGGCTCCCGGTTCGGTGTTTAAGATCATCATGTCCGTGGCCGGCCGGCAGGAAGGCATCGCGCAAAAGCTCACTATCCATTGCGGCGGCGGCGGCACCTTCTATGGACGGTTCTTCAAGTGCTGGGTCAAAGGCGGACACGGCGCCGTCGCTTTTCCCAGGGCGATCTATCAGTCCTGCGACACCTATTTCTACACTCTGGCGGAGCGCCTGGGGATCGGGCGCATCGCCAAGTATGCAACCATGTTCGGCCTTGGCCAGAAGACCGGCATCGACCTGCCGCAAGAGGTCAGCGGGGTGATGCCGAGCGAAGAGTGGAAGGCCAAAAACTTCAAGCAGAAGTGGTATGCCGGAGAAACTATTTCGGTCGGCATCGGGCAGGGCGCGGTAGCCACCACCCCGGTGCAACTGATGCGCGCCATCGGCGCCATCACCTCGGACGGTGTTTTGCGCCGCCCGCATGTGGCCTTCCCCGAGGGACTGCCTCCGCAGTATCTGCAGGCCGTCAACTACACCGAACAGAAGCAGATCCCCATCGACGACGAGGGCTGGAAGACCATCACCGATGCCATGGCCGAGGTGGTGAATCCGATCGGAACCGCGCCCAGCGCGCACCTGAACGGCATAGACTTTGCCGGCAAAACCG
>JBEKQR010000421.1:0-3941 GCA_049519515.1 Candidatus Korobacteraceae bacterium | reverse complement strand
GCCGATCGACTGGGACAAGGAGATAGACCTCGAGTCCCATCAGGAGCTGGCGGAGAACGGAACGCTTCCTGCGTAGGAAAAGGTGCGCAGCTTAAACATGGACCAGATGAACTCCAATTCCAGATACGGTCGCACCTCCGAGGAGCTGACGAACGGCTCCCGGCAAGACGGAACACCGCAGGGGGCGGCATCCGCGCCACCGGCTCTCTCCGAAGAGCGGGGCAATCTGCGCTCGCGCAGGTCCGTGCTCAGGTTTGGCTTACTGGTGGCGGCCGTCTTCGGCTTGATTCTGATCGTCGGCTACATTCCGCGCTTCCGCAACCGGGAGGCGATTGCCAGCGCCAGCAAACGGCAGCAGACCGAGCTGCCGGTGGTGGCGGTGACCGCCGCCGCGCGCGCCAAGTCCAGCGCCCAGCTCTCCCTCCCCGGCAGCACGGCGGCGTTGGTGGAGGCGCCCATTTACGCGCGCGCCTCCGGCTACGTCAGCAAGCGCCTGGCGGACATCGGCGACCGCGTCCAGGCCGGCCAGTTGCTGGCAATAGTCGATGCTCCCGATCTCGACCAGCAGGTGGATCAGGCCCGGGCCAGCCTGCAGCAAAGCGAATCGATGCTGCGACAAGCTGAGGCGCAGGCCAAGCTGGCCAGCGTCACCTGGGAGCGATACAAGGTGCTGGTGGCGCGCGGCGTCCTCTCCAAGCAGGACGGCGACACCCAGGAGGCGAACTACAGCGTCTCTGTGGCCAACGTGCGGGCGGCGCAAGACACGGTCAACTCCAACCGCGCCAACCTGCAGCGCCTGATAAAGCTGCAGAGCTATGAGCGCGTAACCGCGCCGTTTGCGGGCGTGGTCATCGTCCGCAACATCGACGTCGGCTCGCTGATCTCGTCTTACGGCGGCGGCCTTGGCGGCGGTGTCAACACCGGCGGAACAGGAAGCGTCACCATTCCGCCCACGGGCAGCGCCACCCTGGGCGCGGAGATGTTTCGCGTCGCCCGCCTGGATCGCCTGCGCGTCTATTGCAGCGTGCCCGAGAGGAGCGCGCAGTACGTCGCCGTGGGTCAAACCGTGGATCTGGTCTTCGATTCCGTTCCGGGCAAGACCTTCCAGGGCAAGGTGGTGCGCACGGCCAACGCCATCGATACCCTCACGCGCACCTTGCTGACCCAGATCGACGTGGATAACCGCAGCGGACAGTTGCTGCCCGGAACCTACGCGACCGTAACCTTTAACAACGTTCACGCCGTGCCGCCGGTGATCGTTCCCGGAGACACGCTCATCACCCGCTCCAGCGGGACCATGGCGGCGCTGGTGCGCGACGGCACAGTGCATTTGCAGCCGGTGGTGACAGGGCGCGATTATGGCGCGCAGGTCGAGATCCTCGAAGGGCTCCGCGAGGGAGACCTCGTAATTGTGAACCCAGGTGACGCCACCAAGGAGGGCACCAGGGTGGCCACGCGTCTGCTTCCTCCCCGTGGCGGGCCGCAGGAAGCTTCCAGTGAGCCCAAGCCCCTGGCGGGAAGCAATTGAGCCGCTAATGGACAGTAGTGTCCGGAGCCGCAGCACGGCCGTTTAGAGGATTGAACTCGAAATGAGATCCCGTCCAATGCTGTTCCGGATTACGCGTCTACAACCCGGAGTTTCCGCCGCGAAATTTTGCGCTAAACTAACCCACTTTCTTCAACCTGGAGGCCAGCGCTACGTTTTCGCAGCGCTTCTGTTCTGTGCCGCAGCCTGTCTGAATGTGATGGCGCAGCAGGGGCCGTCGCAAACTGTTGCCGGCGCGCAGCAAGCGCCCGCTTCCGCTCCGGCCAACAAAAATGCGGCGACGACCGGGGGCCTTTCGGAAAAGAAGCTCGAACAGCAGTACAGCCCAAAAAACCTGAGCCCGGTGCTGCAACAGGCGGGGGAGACAAAGGCGCGTCCCCAGGACTATCCGCGCGGTTTCACCCGCCCCTCGTTCTTTCGCATGTTCTCCCTGCGATTTGTTCCGCCCCTTCGTCTGGAGAACACCAGCCGGCTTGGCTCGCTGATCCTCAACCGGAAACTCTATCTCTCACTGCACAATGCCATCCTGCTCGGCATCGAAAACAGCCTCGACGTGGAACAGCAGCGCTATCAACTGGTGATGGCCGATACCGACATGCTGCGCGCCAAGGGAGGCGGCGTGATCCGCGGGCTGCCACTAACCGTCTCGCAATCGCCGGTAGGCATTGGCGGGCCGGGCAGTCCGTTGCTGAACACGGCGGCCAGCGCCGGCGCCGTTGGTCCCACCGCTTCCACGGTGGCCAATGTCTTCGACGTGAACCAGCTCACGTCGGCGCAGACCAACCTATCGATCCAGGGCAGCACGCCCTTTTCCACCGGGCCGCCTTTGCCCACCTACGATCCGACGCTGGTCGGCCAATTAGCCTGGATGCACCTTCAGCAGGAGATAAACAACGGGACAGCCCTCATCCCCAAGCTCATCAACCTGAATTCGGTAAATACCTTCGGTAACCTGACCCTGGCGCAGAGTTTCAGCACCGGCACGCAGTTTCTCATCGGCAGCAACAACGCCTCCGACATCCTGAACCTGCTCGCCTCCAGCCCCGACCCGTTCCGCCGCTCCAATGTGGTCGGCAGCGTCACCCAGCCGTTGCTGCGAGGTTGGGGCCGCAACGTCAACCGGCGCTACATCCGCATTGCCGAGAACAACCTGAGGGTGTCGCGCCTCGTCTTCCGCCAGCAGTTGAGCGAGCTGATCTTCGGGATCAGCCGGCTGTACTACGACTTGGTCAGCCTCAATGAAGACGTGAGGGTGAAGCAGGAAACCCTGGCTGCGGCACAAGCGCTTTACGAAAACGACAAGAGCCAGGTCGAGGTTGGGACCCTGGCGCCGCTGGAGCTGACCCGCGCCGAAGCCCTGCTCTCCGCCTGCCAGCTTGATCTTATCCGCGCGCAGGGGCTGGTGCTGCAGCAGGAAGCGGTGATCAAGAGCGTGATTTCGCGGGCAGGAACTGCCGACCCCATTCTGCGGGGCTTGCGCATCCTGCCCACCGATACCATCGTGGTTCCTGCCAGCGAAAGCCTGCCGTCGCTGGAGGAGCTGATCAGGCAGGGGCTCGCCAATCGCGCCGATCTGGCGCAGGCGGCTCTCCAGGTGGCTAATGGGCGTATCAACGTGGAGGGCTCCCGCAACCAGGTGAAGCCGGAGATCGACCTTATCGGCACCATACAGACGCGCGGCAACCTCGGCAGCACCTCGATTACCAGCGTGGCGGCCGTGGCTTTGCCGCCATCGGCGCCGGCCGGCCGCCAGTCGAAGGTCTACGAAGCCGGCCTTCAGGTCAACATTCCTTTCCGCAATCGCGTGGCCCAGGCGGACCTGGCGCGCGACGAGATCCAACTCCGGCAGATGCAGGCGCGGCTGCAGCAGCTCGAAAACCAGACGCGGGACGAGATCGAAAACGCCTTAACGGCGCTGGAGGTGGCGCGCTCCTCCTACACCGCGGCGGTGCGCAGCCGGCGCTTCCAGCAGGAGCTGCTGGAAGCGGAGATGGAAAAGCTCTCGGTGGGCGCTTCCACCAACTTCATGATCGTGCAGGACCAAAGCTTCCTGGCCCAGGCACGCTCGACCGAAGTGGCCGCCCGCAGCACCTATATCAAGTCGCGAGTGGCGCTGGAACGCGCCTTAGGCTCGCTGGTGGAGAGGGCCAACGTCCAACTCGATGAAGCCATTCGCAACGAAATCTCAACCCCGCCAGGCTCGCCGCCGATGCCGGCAGAGCCGGCAAAGTAGCGTTAGTCTCCACGTAAACGGCACGCAATCGAGGCGGAGGATTTTCCGCTGCGGCCGCCGCCAACTGCAGCGCCGCGTAGCGCGTGTAGCCGTATTTTGGGTGTCATGCTGAGCGGCTACGCAGGAAACGCGAAGCATCCCCATGCAGTCACTCCGCTCAGA
>JBEKQR010000420.1:0-3947 GCA_049519515.1 Candidatus Korobacteraceae bacterium | reverse complement strand
TGTCGTCATTCCTGTCCCACAAGCTGACTTATGGTTTCCAGCAGGTACTTCTGGTCGAATTCACTCTTCACCACGTAAGCGCGGGCTCCGGCCTGTTCACCGCGGAGCTTGTCCTGGGCGGAACTGCGCGAGGTCACCAAAATGGCCGGCACGCCTGACAATTCAGCGTCACTGCGGGCGCGGGCTATGAACTCGAAGCCGTCCATGCCGGGCATTTCAATGTCCACCACAAAAAGGTCGTAGCGCTGGTTGCGGGCCTTGGCCAACGCCTCTTCTCCGGAAACGGCCAGATGCACTTCATAACCTGCCGACTCCAAAATGCTCTGCTCCAGCATGCGCGTAGTCAGGGAATCGTCGATCACCAGCACCACCGGCGGTCGCGGCTCCGCCTCCGTTTTCCCCGTAGCCCGCCTTCCGGCGGCGACAACCAGCTCAGCCGGATCGAGCACAAGCAGGGGGTTGCCCTCCGCATCCAGGGCGGCTCCGGCCACGATGGGATCAACCGCGGCGAAAGCCGGAATGGAGCGCAGCAGGATCGTGGCCGTTCCCAGCAGGCGGTCAACTCCCAGGGCGGCGACTTCGGCGCCTCCGCGGATTACGACCGCGGATTTTCTGCCGCGCTGTCGAGCAGCGGCCTTGCCCAGCGCGCTGGCCAGCGGCAGAAATGGAATTCCCCGGCCTTCAAAAATAATCGAATCGCCATCGGCATTGTGCGCGATCTCATCTTCGGAAAGCCGCAGCGTCTCCTTGACCGCATCCAGGGGCAGACACGCATTCACGCCGCCGCTTTCTACCAGGATGGCCCCCAAAGACAGCAACGACACCGGAACGGAAATCTCCACCGTCGACCCTCGGCCGGCATAGGTGCGCATTACCACCTCGGCCTTCAGCTTCAAAGCCGTGTTGCGCACCACGTCCAGGCCGATACCGCGCCCGGAAACTTCCGTCACTGTGCCGCTGGTGCTCAAACCGCCGCGCAAAAGCAGACGAAATACGTCCTCGGCATTGAGCGCCTCCGCCGCCTCGGCGGACAGTAATGCCCGCTCCAAGGCAGCGCGTCGCAATGCCTCCACGTTGAAACCGCGTCCATCGTCATGACATGCGAACGTCACCCGGTTCCCGTGCCGCTGCACCTCTAAAGATACTTTGCCGGCCGCTGCCTTGCCCGCGGCGGCGCGCTCCGGCGGAGTCTCGATCCCGTGGGCGACGGCATTGCGGACTACCTGCACCAGCGCGTCACGCACGGCGGCCAGCACATGCGCATCCAGCCGGTGCTCTCCGCCCGTGGTTTCGAACTCCACCTGTTTGGCTTGAGCCTGGGCGGCATTGCGAGCCGTTCGCCGCAGCGGCTCAAATACGGCGCTGGCGGGAACCAGCCGAAGCCGGCTCGCGATGTCACGCACCTGTACCAGCTCCCGCTCCACCTGCTCTGCGCCGAGCGCAAGATCGCGGCGCAAAGGCCTGAGAGAGGACTGCAGATCTTCCGCGATTGCGCGTGCCTTGCCTGCCGATACTGCCCCGCGGCCATTTCCTCCGTTGAATGCACGCGGCTCCAGTTGACTGACGAGCAGCGCCGACATGTCGGCGGTGCGCTCAATGGCGGCGAGTTTTGCCGCCAATCCTGCCAACTGGACCCCGGTCTCGGCGATTCCTTCCAGCAGGCGGTCCATCTGCTCAAGATCAACGCGGACCGTGTCAAACAATTCCTCGGCCGCCGGCGCCGCCGGAGGCGAAAGTTGAGATTCACCCTGAGCCGCGCCGCCAGCTTCCGGCTGAACCGGTCCGGAACCGAGTTTCGCCAACTGGGCGGCAACATTGTCCAACAGGCGAAGCATGGCCTCGGTTGCGGCTTTCGGGATGGCATTGCCGGCCGCGTGTGGCACCAGAACATCTTCCATTTGGTGGGACAGGCTGGCAATTTCAGCCTGCTTGACGACGTGCGCCGCGCCCTTGAGCGTGTGCGCCAGGCGCAGCAGACGCGCCACCAGCTCCTTTCCGGCAGCCCCGCGTTCCAGCTCCAGGACACCACGGCTGAGCTGCTCGACGAGCTCTCTTGCTTCGATCCGAAAATAGCGATAAGGATCTTGCGCCATTACTGCAAACCGTCGCCCCTGGGCTGGATCAAGCGGCTCAGATTGCGCGACAACGTCGCCAGTTGCGAAGCCGTCTCCAGGGCTTGAGAGGTACTCGCCTCCGCTTCCTTGCTCACCTGGGCCACGTTGGAAATCGCCGAATTGACCTGCTCGACCGCCGTGGCCTGCTGTTTTGTGCTCAACTCGATTTCGCGCGCCGCTTCCGTGGTGGTTGCCACCATCGCCGTGATCTGGTTCAGCGAGTTGGCTACCTCGCCGAACTCGCGAGTGCCGGCATCGACCGCCTTCGTGCCCCCCTCCGTCGTCATCACCGTGGCGTTCACTGCCGCGCGGATTTCCTCAACCAGGGCGCGTATGTCCTTGGTGGACCCGCCGACCCGGTCGGCGAGTTTGCGGATCTCATCCGCCACCACGGCAAAGCGGCGTCCGCTCTCGCCGGCTCCGGCGGCTTCAATGGTGGCGTTGATTGCCAGAATATTCGTTTGCTCGGCCAGTTCATTGATGATATCTACTATGCCGCCGATCTGTTGCGACTTGCGGCCCAAATCGAGCATGTGACTTACGATCAGGTCCACCTGCGTCTTGATTCCGCCGACGGTTTCGTTGGCGCGCCGCACGACTTTGTCGCCGGTGGTGGCGGCACTCGTCGCCTCTGATGAGATCTGCGCCACGCGCTGCGCGCTCTCGGCGATCTGGCGCGAGGTGGCCAGCAGTTCGCTGATGGTGGTGGTTACCTCGCTCATGGCCGTCGCCTGCTCGCGCGCTCCCGTGGCCTGCTGCGTGGCAGTGGTCTGCAGTTCGGCAGATGAGCTCTGAATGTCCTGCACCGCCGAACCAATTTGGCGGGTTAGTGCCTTGGTGAGGAAAACAGCTACTGCCGCCGCCAGTACGATAACTACGCCGGCAATGACAATAACCAGCATGGTTGCCGAACCTGCCGCCGCTGAAGAAGCCTGGCGGCCCTCACTGAGCAGCTTTTCTTCCAATCGGGCAAATTCGTCAAGCCGGCTATCAAGCAGGTTGATGTTCGGCAAAACCTCTTCCCGCACAAAACGCGCCATGGTTTCATATGACGCATTGCTCTGCTTGAGTGCGTTCTGCTTTTCCACCAACGCCTGGTGTTTGCTCTCCGCCTGTTCGATTTCCCCGATCAGCCGTTTGCCCTCATCCGTGTACACAGTCCTTCGCAAACGGGTCAGTGCATCCCCGAGATTCTGCTGAGCATCTTTTTCCCTGCCCAGGAATCCCGGATCGCCGGAGAGCATAAAGCCGCGCGCCGCGGAGGCCTCACGCGCAACCAGGGTCTGTATCTTGGCGGCGTCGATCAGGTTTTGCGCGTTTACGGAGATCACCCGATCCTTGCTCTCCACCGCGCGATTCAGGGCGTAGACCGCGATTCCGGCCATGATTATCGCCAGTACCACGGTCAGACCGAATCCAAGCGCTAACTTTTGTGCAAAGGTCCACGTGCGACCCATTCCCTGCTCCTTCTCCCTCAGCTTCCGGGCTGCTTGCGCTGCGTGACTTGATGTACCAAGCGGGCGATGCCGATCACCGCCCGTAAGCGGGAGCCGTCGCGAGCAGTTTCGTTCACGTACCCGCGTTCCGCTTCCCGAACGTATACGTCTGTGCCTGGCACTTCGAAATGGCCCTCCAATTCATCGAAGGCGAACGCCACAGGCGCCTGCTTTGCGCCGCAAAACATCAACCAGCGCGGTTCCGTCGCGTTGGAGGAAAATCCAAGCAGGGCCGCCAGACTGAACACCGGCACCACGGTTCCGCGGACACCGGTAATCCCGAGCAGCTCCGGAACCCTGCTGGGAACAGGCAGGATCGTCCCCCTGCTTACGGCCA
>JBEKQR010000419.1:0-3992 GCA_049519515.1 Candidatus Korobacteraceae bacterium | reverse complement strand
AAGCCGTGGGCTTCCACATAATCCAAAGAAAAACGAGCAAGTGCCTAGTTCTTGGACAGATTCTTAGAAACAGTTTCGAGTTTCAAGTTTCGAGCTAAATTTCGCGGTTCGAGTTTCGAGCGGGTGCCCCATCCTAGTCGCCGTTTTTGCGACTAGGGTGGGGTCTTTCGATGGAGTAACCATTCGCGAATTCGCGTTAATGGCCACCACTTTCGGTCGGTAACATGTCGGCCGTCGGCCTGTTGTGTGGCACGACCTCGGTAATCTGTCCTGAAGCTCCACTCACAGGTATCGTGGCGAAGCGGTTCGGGAAATAAAGTATGGACGACATGGAAGTCGTTCCGCCGCAGCCTGGTTTTCCGGCTCAGCGCCGCTGGGCGCGCTACCGGATCGCCATACCCGTCCGGCTGACGATTCCGCGACTGCTGCGGGTGGTCACCGTTGAAGCCTGCGGGCTGCACCTCAACTGCGGCGGAATGGCGGTCTCCGGCGTGGACCTGCCCATAGGCAAGCAGATCGAGGTTGAATTCGTCTCACCCTCTTCCGGGCAGTTGCGACGGGTGTGGTGCGTTGTTCGCAACCACTACGGCTACCGCTATGGATTGGAATTCATCGCCGAGGATGAAGTGTAGCGGCCTCCAGGCCGGTGTCCGGGAGGTGTCCACGCCTGCCCGCTTGTCTACCTCCAAGGTGCGGACGAGACGTCCCGCACCGACAGCCGGCCCCGCTGAGCGGGGCCAGCGCTACGTTTATCCTTCCAGCTTCTTTGCCAGCAGCTCATTCACCAGGGTGGGATTGGCCTTTCCCTTCGAGGCGCGCATGACGGCGCCGACGAAGAAGCCGATCACCGTCTTCTTGCCGCCGCGGTATTGCTCCACCTGCTTGGGGTTGGCCCGGATGGCCTCGTCGATCAACCGCTCCAGTTCGGCGGTGTCGCTGATCTGCTGCGGCTTTTCGCGCTCGTAGACGGTAGGAAAGTCCTCACCAAGCTCGAAGCACTTGTCGTAGAGGTCTTTGAGCATCTTGCTGCTGATGGCGCCGGATTCGGCCAGATCGGCGGAGAGAGCCACGCCTTTCATGGAAATGGGCGACCGCTCGATGGCCAGCCCCTTGGCCTTGAGACGGCCCATGATCTCCGTCTGCACCAGGTTGGCCACGCGCTTGGGGTTTTTGGCGGCGCGTGCCGCTTCCTCGAACTGATCGGCCAGCGTCTGCGAGGCGGTAAGCACGCCGGCATCGTACTCGGTGATGCCGTATTCGGCGGTCATGCGCTGGCGGCGGGCTTCGGGCAGCTCGGGCAGGCGGCGGCGAATCTCATCGCGCCACTTTTCATCGACCACCAGCGGCAGCAGATCAGGCTCCGGGAAGTAGCGGTAATCGTGGGCGCGCTCCTTGCTGCGCATGCCGTAGGTGCGGCCTTCGGCGGGGTTGAAGAGGCGCGTCTCCTGCAATACCTTTTCCCCGGCGTCGAGCAGCTCGGCCTGGCGCTCGATTTCATACTCCAGCGCCTGGCGGATGAAGCGGAACGAGTTGACGTTCTTCACCTCGGCCTTGGTGCCGAACTCCTTCTGCCCGCGAGGACGGATGCTGACGTTGGCGTCGCAGCGCAGCGAGCCCTCTTCCATGTTGCAGTCGCTGACGCCGGTGTAGAGAACGATCTCCTTCAGCTTGGTGAGGTATTCGAAGGCCTCCTCCGGCGAGGAGAGATCAGGGTCGCTGACGATTTCGATCAGCGGCGTTCCTGAGCGGTTCAGGTCGATGGAGCTGGTGTCGTCCGACCCCTCGTGCATGCTCTTGCCGGCGTCTTCCTCGATGTGCACGCGGGTGATGCCGATCCGCTTGCGTCCGCCATTGCTGCCTTTCACCCCAGCAACCGCAACGGCGGCGTTTGCTGGGGACCCCGCCGCGATCTCGATCCAGCCGTGCTCGGCCAGCGGCTTGTCGTACTGCGAAATCTGGTAGCCCTTGGGCAGGTCGGGATAGAAGTAGTTCTTGCGGGCGAAGATCGAACTCTCGTTGATGCGGCAGTTGAGCGCCAGCGCCGCCAGTACGGCATACTCGACCACCTGGCGGTTCAGCACCGGCAGCGCTCCCGGCAGGCCCAGGCACACCGGACAGACATTGGAGTTCGGCGGCGCGCCAAAGGCGGCCGAGCAGGCGCAGAAACACTTGCTCCTGGTCAGCAGCTGCACGTGGACTTCGAGGCCGATAACGGGCTCGTACCTGGCGAGCACACTGGAGGATTTCTCTTCCGGCAGGGTAGCCATGATCACTCGATTATATATTCCGGAAGACTGGGAAAAACCTAAACCACAGAGAACACAGAGGAACACGGAGCCAAAAACGTGGCTGCACTCTGGCGTCGAACTACGCTGACGCTAGGACGGGGCGCCCGGCCTTCATCCACTAACCTCTAACGCCATCCAAACTCACCCAATTCCCGCCATCTGGTCCCGGGCGGGGTCGCCGCTGCTGCTGATGCCGGCCAGCTTGAGGTTGAAGTCGTCCGGATTGGAGGCGTTCTCCAGGGCCGTCTGCAGCGAGATGAGTCCGCTCTTCAGCAGGCCGAACAGCGACTGGTCGAAGGTCTGCATGCCATACTGCGAGCCGCCGGCGGCGATGAGCTCGCGGATTTGCGAGGTTTTCTCCGGCACGGTGATGCATTCGCGCACGTAGCTGGTGACGATCATCACCTCGATGGCCGGCACCCGCCCCGGACCGCCGGCGCGCGCCACCAGCCGCTGGCTGATGATGGCCCGCAGCGTGGCCGCCAGTTGCAGCCGTATCTGCTTCTGCTCCGTCTGTGGAAAGATGCCGACAATGCGGTTGATGGTTTCGACCGCGTCCAGCGTGTGCAGGGTGGAGAAGACCATGTGTCCGGTCTCGGCCGCGTGCAGGGCGGTGGCAATGGTTTCCAGGTCGCGCATCTCGCCCACCAGGATCACGTCGGGGTCCTGGCGCAGGCTGGCGCGCAGGGCCGAGGCGAAGGATGATGTGTCGATTTCCACCTCGCGCTGGTTGATGATGCCCTTCTTGTCGCGATGCAGAAACTCGATCGGGTCCTCGATGGTGATTATGTGCTCGGCGCGGCTGCTGTTGATGCTGTCGATCATCGAAGCCAGGGTCGTCGATTTGCCCGAGCCGGTGATGCCGGTGACCAGCACCAGGCCGCGCGTTTCGTCGCAGATTCTTCCCACCACCGGCGGCAGGTTCAACTCGGGCAGGGAAGCGATCTTGGTCGGAATCACGCGCATGACGATTCCGATGTTGCCGCGCTGCTGGAAGATATTGACGCGAAAGCGCCCGATCCCGGCGATCCCGTAGGCCATGTCCAGCTCGGAGTTCTCCTTGAGTTTCTGCTTCTGCCGGTTGGTCATGATGCCGAAGGCCATGTTCAACATCTCTTCCGGGTTGATGCGCGGATACTCCGTCAGCGGCACCAGGTCGTTGTCAATCCGCAGATGGGGATAGTTGCCGACCTTCAGGTGCAGGTCGGAGGCCTTGCGCTCCATCGCTATGGTCAGCATTTCGTCGATAGTCATCGCATCCTGCCGCAGGGAGTAGGCATAGACTCCGTGGTTGGCGTCCGGGGCTTCCACCCCAGCAAGCGGAAAGCAGCGTTTGCCGGGGGACCCCGGGCTGAGGCGAAAGTAGCACGTTCGCGGGGCGCTGACAATTCTATCCCGGCAAACGCCGGTGGCGCATATCTTTAAGAACCCGGTTTTCTAGCGGCAGAGTGTTTTTTATCGCTGATGCCTGCTTGCAGCTCTGGCCCCGGCCTGCTGAATCCTGACAAGTCGACGGGAAGGTAGGGTAGGTTTCGTAATGTTGCGGTGCAACATTAATGCCTGATCCGCAGGGCGTGGCTAACTCAGAATCTGTCCAGAAACTAGGCACTTGCTCGTTTTTCTTTGGATTATGTGGAAGCCCACGGCTTTAGCCGTGGGAATCAAGGCATCAAGTCTGAAGCGGCTTTAGCCGCCGTGCCGATG
>JBEKQR010000418.1:0-4005 GCA_049519515.1 Candidatus Korobacteraceae bacterium | reverse complement strand
ACTGCTGCTATCGAAGCAATGCGCCCCATCGTGAACGGCTTTGCCCGGGTCTGTTATGACCTAGGCGAATTTGGAAATGGGACGAAGATGAAGTTTGTGGCGAATCTACTGGTCGGCGTCCACACATTGGCGGCAGCGGAAGCAGTTCTGCTGGGCGTTCGATCCGGGCTCGACGCAGCAACCGTGGTCAAGGTGATCGGCGATGGCGCCGGCAGCTCCCGCATGCTTCAAGTTCGCGGCCCGGTAATGGCGAAACGGGGCTGGGAAAAGGCCGCGGCAACGAATAATGATTACTATCATGGCATGAAATTGATCAGGGAAGCGGTGGAAGCGACGGGATGTCCGACGCCACTGTTTTCGGCGTGCGCGCCGATCTATATTGCCGCCTTGGCATCCGGCCATGCTGAGCATGATATGGCGGCTGTCTACGAGATCCTGGAACGAATGGCGCAGAATCCGGTCACTAAGAGTTAACGACTGGCGAAAAGTTCGTTCGACAAGTTATAGAGGAAAGGATGCAACATACAGTCCACCCTTTGAGGGTAGAATCTCGGCTGGGAGAAAGAAAATGGAAGAGTTCACGATTATCCCCATCAGGGTTGGCGGTTTTAAGGGCGTGCCTAAGACCGTCTATACCTACTTCTTGGACTTCGACAAACAACTGGATAGCGCGATTATCATGTATTTGGTAAAAGGCCGCGACAAACTCTTACTGGTTGATACTGGCGGGGGCGATGAAGAATGGTGCGCAAAGCATCATCGCGTTATCAGCAGGCCGCCTGACGAGGCCCCGGTAGCGGCTTTAAAGAAAATGGGAGTTGCACCTGAAGACATAGATATCGTTGTGAATACACATTTGCATTGGGACCATTGTTTTAACAACGAACTGTTTGGCAAAGCAAAAATCTATGTCCAGCAAAGAGAATTGCAGTGCGCCATCGACCCTTTGCCGACGCAGGCGGAATTCTATGAAGCACACCAGGTTGGAATGACGCCGCAGTGGTTGAAAGTCTACAACCGGATCATTTCCCTGGATGGCGATACCAAGCTTTTTCCGGGGGTGGAGCTCGTAACGATTCCTGGACATACTCCCGGCATGCAAGGTGTTTTGGTAAACACGGCTGGCGGCCGTTACCTCCTCGCAAGCGATACGTTAGGCCTGTTTGAGAACTGGGAGGGGAAAGGGCGTTATAAGCATATTCCCTCAGGAATTCACTACGACTTGGTTGAATATCATAAGACCTTTGAAAAGATAGAGAGAATCTGTGACCATATTTTGCCTGGTCACGATCCATTGGTATTTCGGCATAAAACGTATCCAGCGTGACAAAAGGCATAGAGCCGAAGTTTTGATTCCGGATGGCGCCGGGTTCGCGTTGCCGCACGAAGAGAGTTAGAGCAAAACCAGAAATGCTGTATACCTCGCCGGACGCTGTCACCTTAAAACATCGTTCTTGGCATACAACAGCGTCGGCACTGTGCGCTCGAACAACGCCGCTGCGGGCAAGAGAAAGGAAGCTGCAGTTATTACACGCAACATAAATCGGGCGAGACCCTTCGTGTCTCTGTAGACCTCCCGCAATCTGCCAGTGAGACGATCAGGGACCGTCGCCCTATGCTTTCCCTGATAAGAATGCACACAGTAACTCGCTAAGACTCTGGCCGGTGGTGCACAGACCTAGTTTTACCTGCCAGCCGCGGCTGGAGTTGCTTCCTCCTGATGAATCTTGGCCGCACCCTGGGTGCCTTCCTTGTTCAGTTGTTCAAGGTTTTGTCCCTTCGGTTCAATCCCCAACCAGATTGTCGCCAGCCCGGCGATCAAGCAACCTGCTCCCAGGAATATCCAGGTTCCTGCAACATTGCCAGCTCCTATGAAAGCGCCGACCGCATACCCGCCAATAGCACCGCCAATCCTCCCGAGACCCATGCCAGTAGAGGTCCCCAGCACGCGGATGTGCAGCGGATGAATTTCCGGGGTATAGATGCAGCTTCCGCAGAAACCCATTTCGATGAAGAACTGGTAGAAACAAGCGATCCAAAAGAATTGGGTGGCGTTCTTGGCCCAAATCTCAAAGAAAAGTAAAACGCCGGCCATGCTGAATCCCAAAATGATGAACAGCTTCCGTCCGACTTTTTCACTCAAGAAGTACGGTGTTAAGCGCCCCACGAGGGCAAATATGGAGACATAGAGGACGTTGGTTACGGCTTCCTTCACGGTCAACCCATACAGTTGCACAAAAAGCTTTGGCAGCCACAAATTCATGCCCCAGGAAGCCATCAAGGGCAGAACCCAAATAATCCAGGTGTGAATCGTGCGGCGGCGCATTTCGGGGGTGAACAAATCACGGAAAACCGCCGGAGGGAGCATCGGCAGCGGCGCTTCGTTCTGCACGGCGATCCGGGAGCGCTCGATTGCCTCATCGGAAATCTGCAGGTAGTGGAGTGCCTTCCTGGCCTCTGCGAAGCGGCCGCGATTGGCCAGCCAGCGGGGGGATTCTGGAACGTTACGCCGCACCCAGAAGGTCAGCAGAGCCGGTACCACGCCTACGAAGAACAACCCCCGCCAACCCCATCGCGGGAGTACAAGGAGTGACACTGCCGAGGTGAGAAAGGTTGCGATGGGCCAGGCGATGGGCATGGCCCCCCCGGAATATCCCCGGATGCGAGCGGGAGCAAACTCAGCCAGGATAGAGGCATCAACGGGAATAGACCCGCCAATTCCCAACCCGGTCAGGAAACGCGCTCCCAGCAGAAAACTCACCGAAAACGCTAAGCCAGAGACTCCCGAAAACAGGGAAAACATCAGAATGGTAATGGTAAACGCGATCTTACGGCCCCACTTGTCAGCGATCCACCCCCAGGCGAACGATCCAATGGTCATACCAACCAAAGTGGACGAGGCGATCAAGCCCAAGGTTTGGGGTTTCAGAGCAAATTCCTTGGCGATGCCGGGCATCGCGAATCCGAGCAAAAATGCATCTCCAGCATCGAACAAGGTGGCCAGGGCGGCAATTACGATCACCCCAACCAGGGGACGGGTTATTGGCGATTGATCGATTGCGTGCCCGACAATTCGGAAAGTAAGTGTCTCACCAGCAACGGATTGTTCTCGAACCTTCATGCTGCCTCCTCTTCAACGCCGACTTCCCAAATAACATCCTAGCCGTGTGGGTACCGACAAACAGAACAATTCCACCAGCATGATCAATCCCAATGACGATAACGCTTTAATATCCCGCCACTATAACTCGGAAAACGGCAAAAAGTACGGATTTATTCTTGTCCCGCAAGGAAGAATCCGACCCGCGACCGCGCGCCGCGATGCCGCAGCGCTCTATTAAGATCGAACAGGCATCGTCAGTTAAGGCGCGAACGGATAAAGGGTGTGCAGAGATGATGTTGATAGAGAACTTGGCGCATCACATTATGATGTGACGTTCATCACTGCCCTGCTCTTGCCACATTCGATAAAAGTTCTCGCCAATTGTGCAAGGCACTTGGTAACCGATGGGCACCCCTGACGAGAATGGCTGTTTGGTGTGGTGCGGAGGTTCTCACGTGAAATTTTGGCGACAGCCTGGGGGTTTGCATTGCGATGGCAGCACTGCCCTTTGATGCGTCGTGAACAGGCATACCTTTGTGTCTCAAGTAAGCGTAGTAGCCGTTGCGCTGGGGCTGGTTGCGATGTATAGTTCCATCCTCTCCGCCAATCCCGGAAAGTGGCGTCCGGCTGGCGCTCTGTGCTGTTCTGGACGGGCACCATCCTACTCGCTTATCTGCTGATCATTACTTGTGATCGGCTTTCACTCTGGCAGCGATGCCGACTAGGATGCAGAATCTCCTTGTCGGACGACAAAAAAGCAATGGCAGCAGTTGCCAGACAATTAACATCCGATGAATTCAAGCATGAATCCGAGGAGAATCCCATGATGACGTTTAAGGACGTTTTTGCCAAACTGGAGCAATCACCTCTCACTATGAACCATTACAAGCTGATTGCTGCAG
>JBEKQR010000417.1:0-4019 GCA_049519515.1 Candidatus Korobacteraceae bacterium | reverse complement strand
GTCCAGCCCAGGCCCGCAGAACTCGACAAACTTGCCGACCACGCCTCGCTTCCTCAGGAGCTCCGTGACGTGGAGTGCGAGGTCGGTGGCGGTAACACCCGGGCGAAGTGAATTCGTGAGGTGGACGCCGACCACTTCCGGGAAAGGAATCGATACGGGCTCGCCCATCATAGCGGCCTGTCCTTCCAGCCCACCGACGCCCCACCCAAGAATGCCGATCGAGTTGATCATTGGAGTGTGGCTGTCGGTCGCAACCATGTCGTCGGGGTGCAGCAGGGGCATCCCGGAAGCGGATTTCGCCTCGACAACGACTTCGGCAACAGCCTCCATATTCATCTGGTGGATAATGCCGGTGCCCGGTGGAATCACTTTGAAGTTGTTAAGGCTTTGTTCGGCCCACCTGATGAATCGGTAACGTTCCGCGTTTCGCCGAAAGTCGATTTCGAGGTTCTCATCAGCCGCCCGAGGGTCGGCATAGCGTTCAACGATTACCGAGTGGTCGATCGTCAATACGGAAGGGATGACGGGATTCACGGCTGCAGGATCGCCGCCCATTTCGGCTACAAGGTCGCGCATACCCGCGAAATCGGCGAGCGCAGGCACACAGGTCGTGTCGTGCAACATTAGCCGGTTGGGATAGAACGGGACCTCGCATGCTGGTCCGCCGTGCAGCGCACGAGCAAGAAACGAGGGCAACGCTTCCGGCGCGCAACGGATGACATTCTCCAGGAGGATCCGTATCGAGTAAGGAAGCTGTTTCAGGTCGGCAGCCGGCAGCAGCTTACCAAGTTCCACAAACTCGTAGGTCTTGCCCTGAACGCTCAATCGGCCCGCATATCGCAGCTCATACGCACATCGCATTCTGTTCTCCGCTTACTAAGCCTACGCGCAACAAAGAGAATCTATTCTTGACGGCAAAATGCCTGTCCCGGACATGTCATCACGCCGCGCCGCTATTCCTGCTTGACCAGCAGGCGCAGGAAAAGCGTCAGTAGGCTGGCGACGATCATCAACCCGCCCAACGCGGCCAATCCTACGGTGAAAGATCCGGTAGTCGTCTTCAGCCATCCCATTAGCACCGGCCCTACCAGGCCGCCGAAAGTTCCGACGGAATTAATGAGCGCCAGCCCGGAGGCTGCGCCCAGTCCGGTAAGGAAGCGCGGCGGAATCGACCAGAAAATTCCGCGCGAGGCGGTGATTCCGATCAGGGCGATAGAGAGACCGACCAGCGAAATGCCCAGCGCAGGGAAGCGCACGGCGATTCCCAGCCCGATGGCGCCGACAATGCACGTCACGGCAAGATTGCCGGTCCGTTTCCCGCTGCGGTCGACCGAGGCGCCCCAGATCACCGTGCCGATACAGCCGAACAGATAGGGAATGGCAGCCACCCATCCGATGGCGTAGTTCGAGAGGTTGTGCCCTTTGAGGATCAGCGGCAGCCAGATGGCCACCGCGTAGGAACCCACGGTGAAGCAATGCATGATGAGCGCCAGAACCAGGACGCGGGGATCCGCTAAACCCGCCCAGAAGTTCTTGACCGGCCGCTCGCGCTTTTCGGCTGCCAGCGTGCTGATGATTACATTGCGCTCCTCATTGGTAAGCCACTCGGCCTCCTCCGGCCGCTCGGTGAGCGTGAACCAGAACACGAGCCCGATAATGACGGCCGGCACGCCCTCCATGACGAACAGCCACTTCCATCCCGGCAAACCGCCGATGCCGTTCATCTGCATGATGACGCTGGAGAGCGGGCCGCTGACCAGCGAGGCGATCGGAACCGCCATGTGATACCAGGACATCAGGCGGCTGCGGTAGTCCTTCGAAAACCAGACGGTGAAGAAGAGCATTGCCCCCGGCGTGTAACCTGCCTCCGCCACACCAAGCAGGAAGCGGGCAAGATAAAAGCTCTTCGGCCCAATGACAAAGGCAGTGGCCGCGGTGGTCAGTCCCCAGGTGACCAGGATCCGCGAAAGCCAGCGCCGCGCTCCCACGCGGTAGAGCAAAGCATTGCTCGGGACTTCGAAGAAGCAGTAGCCGAAGAAAAGGACGCCGGCGCCCCAGCCGAAGGCCAGCGGCGATAGCCCCAGGTCCTTGTTCATCGTCAGAGCGGCAAAGCCGATGTTGGTGCGGTCGATGAAAGCGACAATGTACGCCAGGGTCATGATCGGCAGGTATCTGATGATGACCTTCTTGAACGCCCGCTCCCTTAGACCTTTATCGGCATCCGCCAGTGCACTCCGCTGATAACTGCCGCTCATAAATCCTCCTCGGTATCGCTGGACCTGTTTCTCCGCCAATTAAATCGACGACACTGCCGGCCGGATCCCCACCTCGTCGCGGATCAGCTTCACCACTACATCGGCGAAAGCCTGCGTTCCAAGAGCACCCCCAATATCGCGGGTCCTGGTTGCGGGGTTGTTCAGTGCCGCCTCGATCGCCTGATTTGGGGACATAATCTGAGGATTGTATAAACCGCATAAATAATACAAATAGAAAATGTACAAATCAAGCAAACAATACAATTCTTCGCCGGCATTTTTACCCTGGGCGTATGCTGGGAATCCGAGAGGGGCGGCGGAAAATCACCCGTCATTGCAGGTACTTACACAGATTTGCTTGCTGATCTGTCCTCGGACTAATCCCCGTTCTTGCCGGTCTTCTTCCGTCGGACCGCATCGAGGTGTTTATGAAGGAACTCTGCTGCCTGCTTCCGTTTTCCGGCCACGATCAGATCCAGTAATTCCAAATGCTGACAGCATTGCTCAAGCGTGACCTTACGATTAGCCTTAGAACGGTACTCTAGTAGCCGGCGTAGTTGATTCTGACGCTGTATTGCTTCGAGAAAATAACGATTTCCCGAGCAGCGCATCAGCATTTCATGAAACTGTGCACCGAATTGAAAGAGCTTCGGACGCGAAACTTTGAATACATCACCGTTAACGAGCTGCAGTTGCAACTCGCGAGTGCGCTGAAAAGCCTCCTTGTCTACCCGGAACGTGGGCTGCAGGAGCGCCGTAGGCTCAAAGGCCATTCGAAATCGATAGCTTTGATCGTGTGCATCGGCGTCTTTGAGAAAAGGATTCACTTTCCAGCCATTGCCCGGCTTTCTAACGAGCAGTCCGTCGGCGGCCAAGCGGCCAAGCAGCTTGACCAACTGTCCACGGCCAAGATCGTACTGCCGCATTAACAAGGTCTCGTAGAACTCATCAGGTATTTTCTGGCTGAGCAAATCGTCGGCCACCTGTAAGTAGAGGTCCTCTAGAGGATCGGAACCGAAAGGCAAGCGCTCAGGGTCGATCCTACCGGCATCGACACTCAGAAAATATCCGTGGTTGGGCTCTTGGACTAAAACATCACAGCCTTGTAGCAAGGCGAACGCTTTTCGGACAGGAGAACGCGATACCCCTAACTCCGCGGCAAACGATTCTTCCTTCAAGTGCTCGCCACATCGGAGACTGCGGCTGCGAACGATCTCAACGATTCGCGCAGCAATCAGTTCCGGCTTGCGTCCCTCGATCTTCATTTCGTCCTTTTACTCGATCACCACAAAGTTAGCCAAAAAGCCGCTGCTTTACAAGCTGCTCGGTCGACAGTCCCTGATTCAGACGTACGGCGCCGTCGGCCGTGTTCTTGTTAAAGCGAACTGGCTAGGACCAGCAAAATCCGCCGGAAGCACCAGTGTCGACCATTTACTGACGAACAGCTCGTTCCCGGCCTCAGTTGTTCGCAAGCCTGAAGTCTTAACGACCACCGGCTTAAAGCCGGTGGGTTATATTGCGACTGAAAATCGCGAGTTGCGGCTGCAAGCCGCCTTAAGCGCTCCCGGCTGCGCGCTCCAACTGCTGAAAGACTGGTTTTGCCATTGCCCATTGACAAGCACCGCGCTGCGGTACGCGATCTGCTTCGCTCTACTATCTGATCACGGCCAGCACGAAACCAGCCCCGCCGAGTTACAGGGCGACGTGGCCCGCCTTAAGCACAGTCCGGCCATCGGCGATCACGTTCGCGTCGGTCATGATCAG
>JBEKQR010000416.1:0-4028 GCA_049519515.1 Candidatus Korobacteraceae bacterium | reverse complement strand
GTCGGCCGGGTCGAGCGAGGGGCCCTTGGGAACGGCCCACGACTTGAGCACGCCTTCCATTTCCAGGCGGAAGTCGTAATGCAGATGCGTAGCGTGGTGCTTTTGCACCACGAAGCGGCGCTGCGCGGTGCGCGCGAGCTTTGGCGGCGGCTCCGGCGTCTGCCGGAAACGGCGCTTGCGGCTGTATTCCTCCAGAGGCATGGTAATTAGATGGTAACTTAAGCTCTCGCGCAACCTGCGTTTCCGCCACCGCTCGGCGTATACTTCGACCACCCCGGCAAGCGCGAGCACGGGCGCTTGCCGGGACCGCTCCATCTTACGCGGAACCCTGGTGCGGCGTGCTGTAATCAGATTGGGTAGAAAGGAAACTGCAAGATGGCAACAACTGTCTCTGAAAAACCGTTCAGCCAGGCAATCGCCGAACGGCGCGCCACCCAGAGCTTCGATGGCACGCCTGTTCCGCTCGAACATCTCAAACAGATTCTGCAGGCCGGCCTGGAAGCCCCCAGCGGCTACAATCTGCAGCCCTGGAGGTTTGTGGTGGTGCGCGATCCGGAGCAGCGCAAGCGGCTGCGGGCGGCGGCCATGAACCAGCCCAAGGTGGAGGAGGCGCCGGTGGTGATTGTGGCCTGCGCCGATCCCCAGGGCTGGAAAAACGGCGACCTGGAAGAGATGCTGAAGCTGGCCGAGCACCTCAACGACGAGACGCGGAACCTGATTCGCAAGAATGTCAGCAACTTCCTCGGAGGCCAGCCCGGCGACGCCGCCGGCATTACCCCCGACTTCGGCGTGTGGGCCAATCGTCACGCCATGATTGCGTTGACTACCATGATGTGGATGGCCGAGGTCCTCGGCTACGACACCGCTCCGATGGAAGGCTTCTCGGAGAAGGCGGTCAAGCAAACGCTGGGAATCCCGGAGCGGGTGCGAGTGATTGCCTTGCTGGCCGTTGGCCGCCGCCAGGGTCCGAAAAAGCCTTACGGGAAACGCTTCCCCATGGAGCGCGTGGTCTTTGCCGAGTGCTGGGGACAGGGACTGAAATAATTTCAGATCTGTTGATTGCAGATTTCAGATTGAGGTTTCAGGTAGATTCAGGTTTATTGAGCGTTGCAAAAATAATGTCCTATACACGCCTAATGGGGGCAGAACTGATGTATCAAATTAAAGGAACGTCATTCCGACCGCAGCCGCACGCAGCGCGGCGGAGTGGAGGAATCTTGTGTTTCGCCGCGGAAACACAAGATGGCTCGACTCCGGCGCTACCCCACCCCAACAACGGCAAAGGCGGCCGTTGTCGGGGGCCCCGGCTACGCGCCTGCGCTCGCCATGACGTCTCGTTGTTTGGATACATCATCGCAAAGATGCGCTTTAAACTAGCGACGACGCGCGCCTCTAGGAATAGCCGTTCGTGAAACTTGAAACGTGCAACGTGAAACTTGAAACGTGATGCCTTTCAATCTGAAATCAAAAATCTGAAATCTTAAATGTTTTGGAGGTATTGCTTGCGCCTGAGGTGTTGTCCAAGAAGAATCCGATTTGCTTTTGCCGTGCTGCTGCTGGGCATTGCCGCGCCGGGGCTGATGGCGGCCGACAAGCGCGCGGAGGCGAGCCCCGCAACCGTGGTCAAGGTGGCGTCTGATTCGGACAGCTTCGCCGCCACCGAGATAGCCGAGAAGCTGTTGCGGCAGCTCCAGGACGGTCTCCAGGCCCGCAACTCGCGCAAGCTGCTCGCCGCCTTCGACGACGAGCGCATGGAGGGATACCTGGCCTTCAAGGACCAGGTGGAATCCTTTTTCGCCCGGCATGAGTCCTTCCGCGTTTATCTGCGGGTGGAAAGCGCATCGGTGGAGCAGGACCGCGGCCAGGCGGTGGTGATGGCCACCCTCGAGGCGACGCCAAGAGACGGCGGTCCGGTGGTGCGGCGGGAAACAAAGTTGTCCTTGGAATTCGCCGATTCGAAGAAGGGATGGAAGATCGTGGACGTCAGCCCGCGGAGCTTCTTTTCATGACGGCGCTGCACCACGCTATCGGCGGGGACAGAAATCTGCTTTTCCCACATTTGTCAACCCGGTAAATGTGGGGCACGCAAGCAGGCAAGCGGTTCGCGCGCCTGCCCAGCCGGGGCACCACCATATTCTCTTAACCCACATTTGCCAACTGCGGCAAATGTGGGGCATGCATCGAGAGCACGCATCGACAGCGTGTGCCGGCGACAAGTTTGCACGGGAGTGATTGCTTGAAACGCGAGTACCCAGACCGGCCATTTGTAGGCGTAGGGGGCATCGTTGTCCAGGGCGAACGGGTGGTACTAGTCCGCCGCGGCAAGCCTCCCCGGCAAGGGGAGTGGTCCATTCCGGGAGGCATGCTGGAGCTGGGGGAGAAGCTGCGCGACGGCGTCGCGCGCGAAATCGCGGAGGAGACCGGGCTCACGGTCACGCCCTTGCAGGTGCTGGACGTGTTTGACAGCATCACCCCCGACGCCGAGGGCAAGACGCTGTACCACTACGTGCTGGTCGATTATCTCTGCTCGGTTACCGGCGGTGAACTCCGCGCCGCCAGCGACGTGAGCGAGGTGCGCTGGGCCACCCTGGAGGAGGCCCTTACGCTGGTCACGCGCCAGATGACCGTAGACGTCATTCGCATGGGAATGAGCGCGGCCGCGGCCAGCGCGGGGCGATGACCCGTTTCAGAGGTGTTTTTGACGACTGTTGGGTAGGAGACACCTGGGGAAGCGGACGAGTTCAGTGAAGAAGGGCATTCTCAGGCAGCACCAGTGAGCTACCCGGTTTTCCGCTCATTGGCAACCAGTTTCACATCTCGGTCCCTACCAAAGTCGCCGTAGCCATACAGAAGCGTGACGGACCGCACTGGAGCAATCCGATTCCGGCGTGTATAGTTTCGCCGTTGCTGTACTTTGCCGCGGGCACCAACCTCGCGGCCTGAAAGGGAGGAAGGAATGCGTAAGAAAACCACCTGCATGCTGTTGCTTGCCGTCTTTCTGGTCGCAACCGCAGCGGTTGCGGCGGAGCAACCGGTCGTGGTGCTGATTGCCACCGGCGGCACCATCGCCATGAAAATCGATCCGGTAAAGAAGGCGCCCGTGCCCGCCATCTCCGGAGAAGATCTGCTGGCCACGGTTCCGGAAGTAGCCAAGTACGCCAGGATGGAAGTGAACAACATTTCCAACATACCCTCCGGATATATGGGTCCGGCGAACTGGGTGGCTTTGACGAAAGCGGCAAACCAGACGCTGGCGCGCAAGGAGGTGGCCGGCATCATCGTCTCGCATGGAACCGACACCCTGGAGGAGACGGCCTACTGGCTCGATCTCACCTCGACCTCGGATAAGCCCATCGTATTGATCGGCGCCCAGCGCAACGCTTCCGAAGCGGATTTTGATGGTCCACGGAACCTGTTGAATGCGGTGCGCATCTGCGTTGACCCACAGTCGAAAGGCAAGGGCGCGATGCTGGTCATGAACAACCAGATCAACGCCGCGCGCGATGTGGCCAAGACACACACGTCCAGCGTGGAAACCTTCAAGTCAGGCGATTGGGGGTTCCTGGGCGCGGTCGACTTCGACCGGGTGTTTTACGCGCGCGCGCCGCTGCGCCGCCAGCATGTGCCGCTTGCGACCGACACCATGCCCTACGTGGAGATCATCCCGACCTATGGTGGCACCGACGGTTACCTGATCAAAGCGGCGCTCGATCATGGCGCCAAGGGCCTGGTGATTCAGGCGCTGGGTTGGGGGAACGTCAATCCCGCGACTTCGGCCGAGATCAAGGCCGCCATCAAGCAAGGGATTCCGGTGGTGATTTCGACACGCGTACCCAACGGGCGCGTGTTGCCCAATTACGGCTACGAGGGCGGCGGCAAGGTGCTCTACGATGCAGGCGCCGTTATGGCCGACGATCTCACGCCACAGAAGGCGCGCATCCTGCTGATGCTGTTGCTGCAGAACGGGGTACAGGGGCAGCAGAACCTGCAGGCGGCGTTCAGCCGTTAGCGGGCTTCCACCTAGGGTG
>JBEKQR010000415.1:0-4052 GCA_049519515.1 Candidatus Korobacteraceae bacterium | reverse complement strand
AAGAGCACCTTGCTGCCGACCGGGAAAACCGGCTGCAATGTCCCTTGCTGGTCGCTTTTAGCGGCATCCTGGGGGTGTCCACTGTCCACTAACCCTATAGATTGAGAATTAGTGGACACTAACCCCCGGTCCGGGAAGAACACCCTTGGGTGTGTGTTCTTCCGGCCCGGTTTCTGCGTCTTGGGTGTCCACAAACTAGGTGGACAGTTAGTGGACAGCATTTTCGGCCTCCCGGAGCCACTTCTCGACACAGGTTTTCGACACCCCTAGGGCCGTCCCAATATCCCGCAGACTCTTGCCCTGGGCGTGCATGGACGACGCTTGCTGCTTCTTCTCTTCGCGATCTGGTAGCGCCGGCCTGCCCCCCTTGCCGCCCAGATACTCGCCCATCTCTAACGCCATGCCCGGAGGGTCGATCATGCGGAAATCACCGTCCCGGTCCAGGTGGGGACGGCCCTCCAAAACGAAGGGCGCGCAGGGCTGAAAATCGCGGCCCTTCACGTTCTCGACGTAAATGCGATTGCTCTTAGGGTCTATTTGACGGATGCCCCAGGCGCAGCAAAGCATGGCGCCTATGTCGCCAGAGCCGCGCAGGACGTTCTCAAGCGCCATACGCTCCCGCTGGCTCTCGAAACCCTTGGGGGAGTGGTGTGCTCCCACGACCGTCCGGGCACCAGCGGCAAGCAGCTTGAACAGGGTGTCTGCGAACACCTTGGCGTTCTCGACATCGTTCTCAGCGCCCGCCATGAACCGAACCGCAGTGTCTAAGAAGACATCAGCGCCCTCGACCGCCTGCAGGATTCGAGGATCTGTCAGCGGAACAGTTTCCTTGCACGATAGAGTTCTAACTAAGAGCCGATCCGCGCGAACGTGTTCCTCCAGCCGAAACAACTGGAGACGTGTCCGGAATGGCCCGATAGCCGATTCGGGGATCAAGTACAAAACGCGATGCGCCGGCCTGGGAACTCCAAATAGGCTCCATTGAAATAGGGCGCTGCGGTTCAACAAGGCCCGCACCATCGACAACATGAGCAGGGTTTTGCCGTGTCCTGCCAATCCCCCGATCAGCGTGATACCTGACTCCTGCAGGAAATTGTTGATAGCGAACCTGAGCGGCGGGGCGTTCTGAAACTCGGCATAAGAGTGGAAGATGTTGCGCCAGCCGTCTTCGGATTCGTAAGCCTCAAGTTGTGCGCTGATTTCCGCCAGTCGCGTGCGTAGCTCTCCGATGCCGTCCCCGTTCGCCGCGTGGAGTTGCAGCAATTCTGCCTGACGGACAACGTGCCGCTTGGCGGCTGCCCTCCGCACGATTTTGCTGTAACGGGCAATATTGGAGACCCGCAGAAGCGGGGCGTCATCGGTGAGGGAAGATATGTAGGGGGCGCCGCCGACCTCGTCTAACTGCTTCCGGCGAGCTAATTCGTCTCCGAGGGTGATGTAGTCAATCGGCTGCAGATCCTCTGCCATTTTGACCATACAGCGAAAAATCTTCCGATCAGAATCACGGGAGAAATCGTCGACGCACAGCGGACCGACCTGGGCAAGGGAAGCGTTATCCAAAAGGATCATGCCGAGAACTGCGCGCTCCGCATCGACGTTGGCCGGAAGGGTGCTACACACAGAGTTATCCAAGTTGCCCCTTCCCACGGGGTTCCGACACTAGGCGAAACCGACTGGCCCTTGTACCGTCAGGAAGCGGAGTCGTTTCATTCAGGATGTCGTACCCATGACGGTGCCGGAGTTCCCATATCCGGGCCGACACTTGGCTGATTCGGAGATTAAGGAGCTCTGGGAGTGACACCCACCCCGGATAAGCCGCGACCAGCATGTTGAGGATGCGCCGTGCTTGTGTCGGGCGCCGCTCTAGCCGCGTGCGCTTTGGGCTTGCATTCGCAGCACGCTTGCGATACGGTTGCTCCATTAGGTTGATCCTTTCGCCCCGCTTACGCCCTGACCGGCGCACGGGGTTTTCTATTAGCGGGCATGACGATTGCCCCGCGTTTTATTCTGCTCGCGGCTCTTTAGCCACTCAGCCACCGACTCGCGCCGGTACAGCGTTAACCGGCCGACCTGCGTGCGGGGTGGCCCGATTTGTAGCTCCCCCCACTTCCGCAGGGTCCGCGGATGCACACCCAACTCTCCCGCCAAGCTCTCGGGCTTCAGATAGTCATCCAGGAGCGCCATCACCTAGGCTCCTGCGCAGCCTGCACTAACTGCAGTAATGTGGGCGCTTTCGCCTGGAGCTCCCTTATCACCGTCTCCCCCAAGCGGCCAAGCTCCTCCGCGCCAAGGGACAGGTGACCATTTTCAAATGCGCTTATCCGAGACTGGCTTATTCCGGTCTTGCCGGCTAAGCGCTGCTGCGAAAACCCGAGCATTTTGCGGACGTCCCTGAAACCATCCTGAAACGACGCTTCCATCTGGGTCACCTCAACTTTCTCCCCGCTGTCCGCGGGTGTATGGTCAAATTATGCTATTATTAGTAGTCGCCAGCAAGCGGCTACGCGACTACAGAGTGACTACTTTAGGAGATAGCAGATGGAACTGCAGGTCAGAATCGAACCGCTAGTGGTTTTGGGTGAGCCTCTAATTATCGACGGCTGGGTTTTTGGAGTGCTCGTTCCCGCAGGCCCCGACGAGTCGTTTGCCGTTCAGTACAAGAAATCTATCGTTGTGCGTCGCATGATTCGCAACAGTAGGGAGTTTCTGCTGGGCTACATCAACGTTGTCGATAACCAATCTGCCCGGCCTTCCACTTACGAAAAGCAACTCTGCTCAGTAGTTAAAAAATACGGTGTGATTGGACACTGTTTCACTATGCCCCCAAGCCCCCCACTCGGTGCGTGGACAGGTGGCGCCGAGCAGAGAAAGCGAAACAAGTTCCTTTCGCTCTCAACGTCAGGCATGTTCTCTCCTCAATCCGGCAGGTAGCGGCGTACTGGGACCTTGTCCATGCTCTAAGCACTGGTGACGCGGACACGATAACCGCCGCGCAGGTCAGGCGTGGGCACGTGGATTCAACGTCTAGAGAGTACCCAGAGTTAGGATTCGTTGCCGTGGCCCAACTCGTATCAAGTACGCTTCGCTCGGCAATGGTCAGGCTTTCTCGCGATGATAATGGCTCGTTCATAATGACTGCCGAATCAGAATCGCTAGAAACCGCGCTCTTATTGGCTCTCTGCGACAACATCGCCGTCACCTATCGAAGATGTAAAACATGCGCCAGGTGGTTCGCCCCAAAGGGTGAAAAGGTACATTGCACGAAGCGGTGCAGGACGCGAGCAAGTGTGTATAAACTCCGAGCGGTACGTGCGGTCAGAGCTGGCACAAGCGTGGAAGATGCCGCTAAACAGTACAGCGTTCCACCAGACGAAATTCGAGCAAAAATAGGTCCTGATCGGAGAAAAGGAGTAAGGGCGAAGTAACAACTACCTAGTGGTATCCACCTTGCCAGCCAGGATATTGCCCATCTTGTTAGCCGCCTCTTTTAGCGGATTGTCCGCGAGGTGTGCGTATCGCGCAGTTGTCTGAGGCTGGGTGTGCCCCAGGAGTTTGCCTACAATGGGTAGAGAGACACCGCTTGAAACTAGGTGACTCGCGAAGGTATGCCGTAGATCGTGAATCCTCCACATCGGTTTATAGCGAACCAACTCGCGCGGGTTGCCCGTCTTTGGATCAATCCGCTTCCCCTCGGTGCGTATCTCCCTAACCAGCCCGGCCGCTCGGCATACCTGTATCCATGGCCTCCGAATGGTAACGCGGGCCTTGTCGTCGTCAGAACCTGGGAATAGCGGGCCCGTTGCCTCCGCAGTACCTTCCGTAGATTTCTGTGGAACCTCGCCAGTCTTCTTCGGCTTCATTCCACCCAACAGTTCAATGGCGGCGTCGCTTAGGGAAACATGCTCATCCCGCTTTTGCTTCGTATGATGGCTCGGCTTCGTCCACATCCCGCGCTCAAGGTCAAACTCTGTCCAGGTCGCCTGTAGAACCTCATTCTCGCGGGCTCCGGTGAGCAGGAGCAAGCGAATTGAGTTGGCTGCGTTCTGGTCCTG
>JBEKQR010000414.1:0-4056 GCA_049519515.1 Candidatus Korobacteraceae bacterium | reverse complement strand
GTAAGCGGCCACGCCGAAGACCGCGATGGCCTTGCCCAGGGTGAGTTGCGCCGACAGGTAGCCTACCAATGTCGGGAACAGGGCGCCGACCCCGCGCCCGAAGTTATAAGAGAATCCCTGCCCCGAGCCGCGCAGCCGCGAGGGAAACAGCTCGGTGAAGAACGGGCCGATGGGGCTGAAGACACCGGAGACGAAAAACCCCAGCGGGAAGCCCAGGATCAGCATCAGGGTGTTGCTGATCGGCAGGAATGTGTAACAGGTGACGGTGATCGCCGTACAGGCGGCATAGAGAATCAGCGCTTTCCTGCGCCCCACCCAGTCGGTCAGATACGCACTGACCATGTAGCCAACCCAGGCGCCGACGATGGCCACAAAGAGATATCCGCCCGTATTCAGCACCGACAGCTTGCGCACGTTCTTCAGGAAGGCCGGCAGAAAGACGGTGATTGCGTAGTAGCCGCCTTGGGCGCCGGTCGCCAGCAGTGAAGTCAGCAGCGTGATTCTCAGCATCCCGGGCGAGAAAATCTCCAGAAAATGGCCCTTGTCTCCGCTGGCTTCCACTTGTTTTCTGGTCTTGGTATAGATGTCCGGCTCCG
This sequence comes from Candidatus Korobacteraceae bacterium, assembly GCA_049519515.1. Classification (GTDB taxonomy): domain Bacteria; phylum Acidobacteriota; class Terriglobia; order Terriglobales; family Acidobacteriaceae; genus CAWBRT01. The sequence continues at coordinate 3,460 of JBEKQR010000414.1, read as the reverse complement.
GCACACGCCGCCGGATGTAGAACACCAGCAGGGCCGGCAGGATGCCGATCCAGAACATGGAGCGCCAGGCGATCTCCGGGGGAAAGATTTTGAACAAAATGATGTAGAAAATGGCAGCCAGGCCCCAGCCCCAGGCCCATCCGCCCTGCACCGTGCCCACCGCCTTGCCACGATGCTCGGCGCGAATGGTCTCGCCCATCAGCACCGCGCCCACCGCCCACTCGCCGCCGAAGCCCAGACCCTGCAACCCGCGGGTAACCAGCAACTGCCAGAAGGAGGTGGTGAAGCCGCTGAGGAAGGTGAACACCGAGAACCACAGCACCGTCCATTGCAGCACCCGCGTGCGTCCGTATCGATCCGCGAGCAGTCCGGCCAGCCATCCGCCCAGGGCCGAGATCAGCAAGGTTGCCGTGGCCAGCAAGCCCGCCTGCCCGGCGCTGATATGCCACAGCGCCATCAGGGTGGTGATCACGAAGGGGTATACCATTACGTCCAAACCGTCCAGCGCCCAGCCGCCAAAGGTGGCGATCAGAGTGCTTTTTTCGGCACGGTTCATTTGCAGCAACCAGGATTTACTTTCCGTCTGCTGCTTGGGAGCCGTTGTATTTACACCCGTGCTCATGGTCTTCCTCCTGCTGTAATCTATTCGACTGCGCCTGCCCCGCGAGCGCCTTCGCTTGCGCCGATCTCCATGGCTGACAGGGCATGAATAACCGAAAAACCGACCCCGGACTTTGCTCCGGTATAAAGAGTCCTGCCAACACCCATTGCATTTAGGGAGGCGGGCAAAAGGGTAGCAGATGCGGCAACTGCTGTAAACAGCTATTGCAGAACTGGGGGGTGCCCTTCCACAGTGTGATGCCGGTTATTATTCTGCAGGTTAGCCCGGGGACCATCTTGGGAACCTTGCAGCCCACGATTCGGCAACCCCGTGAAACTCTGAAAGCCTGGCTGGCAACCGCGGCAAGAATCGGGAAACGTGCAACCGGAAACGGCACACGCAAGTGCCCTCTGGCGCGACCGCCTGAGCTGGTTTAGCATCTACAAACTATGGGGAACACATTCAAGACAGCGGTGCTTTTGACGGCGCTCACCCTGTTCCTGATCCTTGTCGGAGAGGCCATTGGCGGGGAGCGCGGCGCGGCTTTCGCCTTTGTCATCGCGGCGGTGATGAACTTTGTTTCTTACTTCTTCTCCGACAAGATTGCCTTGGCCATGTCGGGCGCGAAGCCGGTCAGTGAGCAGGAGCTGCCCCGCATCTACAGCATCGTGCGGCGGCTCACGCAGAAGGCGCACCTGCCCATGCCGAAGCTGTACGTCATCCCGACCGAGTCGCCCAATGCCTTTGCCACCGGACGCAACCCCAGCCACGCCTCGGTAGCGGTCACCGAAGGCATTCTCAACCTGCTCAACGACGACGAACTGGAAGGCGTGCTGGCGCATGAACTTGGCCATGTGCGCAACCGCGACATCCTGATCAGCTCGATTGCCGCCACCGTGGCCGGCGCCATCACCATGCTGGCGCGCATGGGCTACTACGCCACCTTGTTCGGCTTTGGCGGACGCGACCGCGATCGCGAAGGCAGCAACCCCATCGCGGCCATACTGATGATGATCCTGGCGCCGATTGCCGCCTTGCTCATTCAGCTCGCCATCTCGCGTTCGCGCGAGTACGCGGCCGACGAAACCGGAGCCCACTTCACCGGCAATCCCTATGCGCTGGCCAGCGCCCTGCACAAGCTCGATACCTGGTCGCAGCGTCTGCCGATGGCGGCCTCGCCCAGTACGGCCCATCTTTATATCGTCAAGCCGAGACTGGGAATGAGCTTCATGGGAAACCTGTTCTCCACGCACCCGCCGATTCCGGAACGCATCGCCCGCCTCACCGGCCAGCGTCCGCAAGAGCAGTAAGGTTTCAAAGTTTCAAGGTTTCAGGGTTTCAAGGGTTTCGGTTGGCAAGTGTGGGAATGTGTGGAAACGTGCCCCACATCTGCCGCAGTTGGCAGATGTGGGAAAGCGTGAGAAATAAAGCCCCACATTTTCCCCCTTCGGCGTCGCAAATGTGTGAACCCACCACCCAGCAATTAGAGATCCTTCGTTTCGCTCAGGATTTCGGCTCGAGGCTCGCGGCGCTTCGCGCCTCACGCCTCGAAAGCGCCTCAATCTGAAATCAAAAATCTGAAATCTGAAATCCGCCGGTATAGAATGCACCCAGAATGTCTTCTCCTACACCAACCCTGGCTGATATTGCGGCGCGGCTGGAAAGCGCGCTGCGCCGGATCATTCGCGGCAAGGACGACATTATCCGCATGGCCCTGGTGGCGGTGCTGGCGCGCGGCCATCTGCTGCTGGAAGGCGTGCCGGGGGTCGGCAAGACGACCCTGGCCCACGCCCTGGCCCGCGCCATTGACTGCGACTTCCACCGCATACAGTTCACCAGCGATTTGCTGCCCAGCGATGTCCTGGGGATTTCCATCTTCTCGGCCGCCAAGCAGGAGTTCGAGTTCAAGCGCGGGCCCATCTTCACCAACGTGCTGCTGGCCGATGAGATCAACCGCACCACTCCAAAGACGCAGTCGGCGTTGCTGGAGGCGATGAACGAGTTCCAGGTGACGGTGGACGGCCGCTCCTATCCCTTGCCGCAGCCGTTCGCCGTCATCGCCACCCAGAACCCGGTGGAGCACCACGGCACCTATCCGCTGCCGGAGTCGCAGATGGACCGTTTCATACTGCGCCTGCGCATGACCTATCCCGAGCCCGAGAGCGAGCGCGAGATTCTGCGCGGGCAGGCCGGAGCCGCGCGCCTGGAGGAGGTTACGCCGGTGCTGAAGGCCGAAGACGTGCTTTGCCTGCAGAATGAGGTGCAACGCGTGCAGGTGGACGACTCTCTGGTCGACTACTCTTTGCGCATCGTGCAGCGCACGCGCGAAAGCGAACAGCTCGCGCTGGGAGTCTCGCCTCGCGGCTCGCTGATGCTGTTCCGCGCCGCCCAAGCCATGGCTTATCTCGAAGGACGCGGCTTTTGCAAGCCGGACGACTTCAAGCGCCTGGCGCTGCCCGCCTTTGCCCATCGCGTGGTGCTCAGCAGCCGCACCGCCCTTTCCATCAAGCGCTCGGAACAGGCTGAGCAGGTGGTCGCCGACATCATCGACAGCGTTCCCGTGCCGGTGTAAAGGAAAGTTTCACAAGGGTTCAAGGTTTCCAAAGAAAAAAGGTTTCAAAGTTTCAGGGTTTCAAAGTTTTCGTTTAGACCCTCGCAACCTTGAAACTCTGAAACCTTGAAACTTTTTTGTAGTCTGCCACACAACATGTGCAAAGCAGCGCCGCCAGCGACCCTGGAGCTTGTTTCAAAAACATTCCCGGGGAATAAGGCGTGTTCCCTCAGGGGCTAAAGCCCGCATTTTTGTTGGCTCTGGACGGCGTGGCTCAAGGCACCCCAGCAAGTCAAATGCGGACTTGC
>JBEKQR010000413.1:0-4059 GCA_049519515.1 Candidatus Korobacteraceae bacterium | reverse complement strand
TTCGCGGTAATCATTGGACCCGCGCTCGCCGGTCAGGCTTTGGCAAAGTTGGGTTGAACTGGATCGAATTCAGCGCAATGGCGTTCGGTCCGTCACACGTTTGCGTAGACGCGCCAGACTCCACTTCGGAAACAAGGTCATCCAGCAGCTCAAGAGCGCGGTGCAGGCTGACTATGTTGTGCTCGGGGGAGGCAATGCCAGGCTGCTTAAGAAACTTCCCCCCGGCACGCGCCTGGGAAATAATTCCAACGCATTCCAAGGCGGATATCGCCTTTGGACAAAGCTTTACAGCGGGTCCGTTCGTGAGCGATTTGTCCATTAACTCATGAAACATCCCAACATTCCGCGGCTTAATCGGGAAAATCGCTAGAGCTTATTTCAAAAACATTCCCAGGGAATAAGGCGTGTTCCCTCAGGGGCTAAAGCCCGCATTTTTGTTGGCTCTGGGCGGCGTGGCTCAAGGCACCCCAGCAAGTCAAATGCGGACTTGCTGTGGACCCCGCGAAGCCCCGCCCCTTCAAAGCACTATTTTTGAAACAAGCTCTAGTCATGTCCGGCGGCGGCAACAGCCGTGCCGACATCCACGGAGTAATACTCGCCGGGCAGTCCGCAGACGATCAGGTCATGCTTCGGCGCGCGGTAGAAGGGCTCGAACCCGGTGTCGGTAACCACGCCACAGTGCTCGATCTTCACGCCATCCTTGGCCCATCTATCGCCCAGCCAGGTGAAACATCCCACTTCGACCGCGAAGCACATGTTTTTCACTATCTTTACAGGAGGAACGCTATAGCCCATAGCCGCGCTGGCCCCGGCGATGGTGGGTCCAGAGTCGCCGGAACGGAGGCCGATCGAATGGCCAACCGAGCCGAAGAAATGCCGGCCCGCCTCGGGCCAATTAGGCACGCGTCCCCAGCCGCCCGGGAAGTCCCCCCTCTTCTTCCATTCATTGGTTACGTCGTCGGTGGTAATGCCAGGCTTCACACATTCGGTCAAGGCATACAGGCCGTCGCGGGCAACCTTGTAAACGTCTTTCTGGAACTGCGTGGGCTTATCTCCTACCAAGTACGTGCGGTAGAAACAGGTCCGGTAGCCCTGAAAGCTGACGCCGTTTATATCCAGAATCACAAAGTCGCCCGGCCTTACTCTTCTGTCGGTGGGCATGTTCGGCACGCCGTACCCCGATCTTTCACCGGAACAAACCACGAAGCTTGGTCCTTCCAACTCTTCAGCCCCCAATTTATAGAGTGCGTTGGCGGCAATGCCGGCAATCTCAAGCTCGGTAATACCCGGCCGCAAAGCCTTGCATACCTCCCAGTGGGCAGCTTCCGTAATCACGCCGGCCATCCGCAGGCAGTGGATTTCATCCTCTGTTTTAACCTGAGTTGCATCTATCATGGCCGCAAGCCCGTCGCAAATCTTGAGGCCCGCACGCTCGAATGACTTGATCAGATGATAGTTGGAGATGTCTATGCCAATTGGCATATCGGCCTTGCCGTGCTTCTTCAACAGGCCTTTGACTTCGGCAACGATTTGGTCCATCAGGCCAGGCACATAATTCGGGTGATCAGGCAGGCCCTGCTGAAGGGAGAAGGCTTTTGCTGTCTCCAGGACCATTTTGCCTGCAAACCAAGGCATGCGCGCCTGGTCCCAGGTGCCGTGATAATGATCGTGGGGAACGTACGGGAAGCCTTCACCCTCGATCAGCAGGACAAAGTGACCAAGACGGCGTCTGCAATATTGGTGGAATGAATAGTATCCCAGGTAACGATGGTAGTCGAAGTCGAACAGAATTACCGCTCCCAGGCCGTGTTTTTTGAGTGAAGCTTGTGCCCTTGCCACCCTCTCGTTGCGCATGCGCTCGGGATTGTAAGGACGATACTCGTAATCCACCGCATAAGGTCCGTACTGCATTTGAATCCTCCTGTTCTGCCTGAATGAATTGAAGCCTATTTTACTTAGCTACCGCCACCTGTGGCTAGCCAGCACGCGAGTTACGGCCCCACCGGCGAGCCTGCATGCGGTCAGGGATATACCCGGCCGTCCCGCCGCCCGTTATCGGACTGGCGGCTTCCAGCCATCAGGAGCGCGTACTCCGCGGAAATCAACGGTGTTGATGGTGTCCTTGGTCACCAGCAACAGCGGAGTATTGACCTCTTTTGGAACCGAGCGTTTTTCCAGGTGATTGATGGTGGCCCGCATACAATAGCGGCCAATCAGGACGGTCTGCTGGATCACCGCCGCCTGGATGACTCCCTCCCGCATGAACTTTTCCGTATCCGGCTGGAAGTCTGTGGTGGTGATTTTGATCTTGCCCTGCTTGCCGGCCGAGCTGATAACCTGGGCTGCGCCAATGGCTACCGTGTCCGTGCCGTTGTAGACGCCGTCGATCTGCGGATAGGTCTGCATGAAGTCTTCCATCAACCTCAGCCCTTCGGCTGGCGTCGATTGCGAATACTGCTGGCCGAGAATCTTGATGCCGGGGGCGATCTCGCCCAGGCGCTGGCGGAAGGAACTGGCGCGATCTTCAAAAGCGGAAACGCCGGGCGCGCTGTTCAGCATCACCACGTTACCCTTGCCGTTGAGAAGCTTCGCCATGGCGTCGGCCTGCATGCGGCCGATCGTGCGGTCATCGGAGCGAATGCGGGCCACGATCTTGTCGCTGTTGGTCACCACGTTGCAGCTCAAAACCGGGATGCCGGCGGCGGTGGCGCGTTCGACCGAGTTGATCAACGCGGTCGGGCTCACCGTCACCAGATCAATGGCATCGACTTTGCTGGCAATCAGGTCTTCCATCTGCGCGACCTGTTTCTCGATGTACTGGTAACCACCCGCTTCGTGCAGAATTACCTTGGCGCCGAGCTTCTCCCCTTCATCAATGTACCCGTAAGCCTGCCCGACAAAATGCGGATTCGACAGGTGCGGCACGAGCACGCCAATGGTGTAGTGCTTGGCTGGCTTCGGCGGGCGCGGATACTCATCGCCTGGTTCTTTGGGTTTGGCAGGCTGCGAAGCTGTACTCGCGTTCGGGGCCTTACTTCTGGCCGCCTTTGATTTGGCCGGAGTTGCTTCCTGCGCCTGTACCGCCGGCCCTGTAGCGAGAAATACGGCCAGCAGCAGGGAAAGGGAAATAGTTGTCAATACAAAATGTTTGTTCATGTTCACCTCGAGCTAGTGACTAATAAGCGAAGAGTGCGTATTAATCGTTCGACTTGGCCAGCCAAACCAAGTAATAAACACTTAAGAAGCCGCGGTCCTAAAGTAAAATTGAATCTTGTGCCCGCCAGCAAAAAATGCTGTCCCACAGAGCGGAACTTCCGTCTCTTATCTTGGATTGAGCATTCCGGGTCAGCGAAAGTTACTCGTCTGCCGCACCGAAGTCAAGAACAATTTCCGGCGACTGGGCAACGCCCTGCCTCTGGCTACCGGCAGCCGCAGCTCTGCTCGTCTAAGCTCTTCCACGGCATTGAGATAGAACAATGCTAGCCTCGGCGCTTCGTCCCTAGCCAGCGCCTCGACAACTTGGCCGCTTCGGCTCCGCCGGCATCCAGGAACCCTGGCCGGCAACTTGCGGCACAGCGCTAAGATCGCTTGCTGTTTGTGTTCCGCCAAAGGCAAGGCGCAGCGCGTTTCCACTTGCTCTCGAACCTGACTTTGGAAGAGACTGGAGACACAAACCCAAGCCCGCGGCATATTGATTGCCCGCATTGCAGCGTGGGAAATAGCGAAGCGAGCTAAACGATGGATGTACTGGGAACCAGGAAACTGCCGGCCAACAGCCCGGGCTATTCGGTCAACGACACCTACGTCCGCTTCAACCAGAAGAACAACATGATCTTTCAGGGGGAGTGGAATAGCCAGCGCGCCCACCTCTGTGATCGGGAATGGTATCTGTCGAGGGCGGACAAGGTGCGAAGGAACGTACCCGGTTTCGGCAGGATGGATTGGGCTTATTACTCCGCCATGGTGGCAAACCTTGCTTCTTCCGACTATGTCATCAACCGCGCCAATAAGGGAGGAACCTCGTGGGCGCCCCTGACCAGGAGCGGTCTGTACAAGAAC
>JBEKQR010000412.1:0-4066 GCA_049519515.1 Candidatus Korobacteraceae bacterium | reverse complement strand
AGAGCTTGTTTCAAAAACATTCCCGGAGAATTAGGCGTGTTCCCTCAGGGGCTAATGAGGCTGCGGAAAAACAGGTTTCTGCGCGGGTGTGACTACAAGATCTTGTTAGCTGCCCCTATAGTAGCCACCTCTCATAGCGCCTCGCTTGTTGCTTCGGCGCGTTTTTCCGCAGCCTGTAAAGCCCGCATTTTTGTTGGCTCTGGACGGCGTGGCTCGAGGCACCCCAGCAAGTCAAATGCGGACTTGCTGGGGACCCCGCGAAGCCATGCTCCTTCAAAGCACTATTTTTGAAACAAGCTCTAATCCTGAATACAGCAATTGCCCGTCTGAGATCGCGGATGAAGTTCCCGCTTTTGGCAGATGTGGGTCTTTGCCGAATGCCCGGCATTTTTACCGCTGGCTGGCTTCGCCTGCCCTCACCCGCCGGGTAAATTCGGCCGACTGGCCGCGCGGGGTGCTCAAAGACTTCCATCGGGACGCCTGCAGGTGCTTCGCCAGGAAAACAATTTGTCCGCAGTGATACGCATAGTGCGCCAGTTGCCGGTTGATCGCCTGCATTACCGAATGCGCTTCGCCCCGGATGGTGACCGTGCGCGCCAGGTCCGCCGGGGAAAGCGGTTCCAGCGCGGAAAACAAGCATTTCCAGCCGGATTCCCACATTTTCATCAACTCGTCGCGTCCGCCGGGAGGCTCGGCGAATTCGCCATCGCGATTCCGGTCCGGCTTTTCGCCGTCGCTGGTGAGAAAATCCGTCCAGCGCGACCGCATGTTTCCTGCAATATGCTTGGCGATTACCGCGATAGAGTTCATTTCCGCATCAAGCACCGCGACCAGCTGCCCGTCGCTGACCTGCGCCATAGCGCCTTCGGCCACTTTTTTGTAGTGACGGAAGAGGGAGAGGGAATCTTCAAGGTAGGAGGTTGTGAATTTCAGTGCCATGACTTGCAATAGTATACGGAATACCGGGCACGAGTCTGCTCCCGCGAGGCAGGCGGCGCCAAGCCGCCTGAATTCCCGGCCCGATGCGGACTGAGAGGCGTAAACTCGGGCCATACAGCACTTTTCCGGAGGAGAAGCCTGATGAAGATAGAACAAGTCGAGGCCATTGCCATTTCCATTCCCCTGAAGGCGCCGGTTGCCGATGCGATTCGGACGCACGTCCATCGCGATCACCTGATCGTAAAGATTCGCGCCGGCGGCCTCGAGGGCGTGGGCTTCGCCCTGGCCTACGACGGCAGCAGGGCCATGGTCGAGCTGGTTAATGCCATCTACCGTCCCATGCTGGTTGGCTCCAGCGCCTTTGATACCGAGCATCTGTGGAGCGAGATGTTCCGGCAGTCAATCCAGTCGGGACGGCGCGGGGCGGGCCTGCGGACGATCAGCGCCATCGACATCGCTCTCTGGGACCTGCGCGGCAAGGCGGCAAAGATGGCCATCATGCAATTGCTGGGCATCCATTCGCAGCGGCTGCGCTGCTACGTAACCGGCGGCTACTATCGCCCGGGGGACAGTATCGAGCGCTTGATCGGCGAAATGAGCAGCTATATCGAGAAGGGCTTCTCGGCGATTAAGCTAAAGGTGGGAGCGCTTCCGCCGCGCCAGGACGCGGAGCGGCTCTGTGCCATCCGTCGCGCCTTGGGCGATGACGTCGAGATCCTGCTGGACGCCAATGGCGGATGGAGCGACTCGAACACCGCCATCGCGGCGCTGCGCCGCCTGGAAGAATACAGGCCGTATTGGATCGAAGAGCCGGTGCGCCCGGACAACATCTCCGCCATGGCGCGCATTGCCGAGGCACTCGACTGGCCCGTGGCCACCGGGGAGCTGGAAGCCACGCGCTGGGGCTTCGCCGAGCTGCTGGAGCGCAAGGCCGCAGACATCCTGCAGCCCGACGCCGCCGTCGTGGGCGGCGTGACCGAGTGGCTGAAGGTTGCCCACATGGCTGCCGCTTTCGACGTTCCCATTGCGCCTCATTACCACTGGGACCTTCACACCCAGTTGCTGGCCACGGTTCCCAACGGCATCTTCGTCGAGTACTTTGTGCGGGAATCGGGAGTAAAGGTGTTCGACGACATCATCGCCAACCCGCTTCAGCCAAAAGACGGGTATGTTGCTCCGCGCACCGCTCCCGGGTTTGGCATCGAGTACAACGAGCAGGCCATCAAGGGATACATGATCGCCCATAGCGTCTGACATCGGCATTCGCTTGATCGAGCGACATTGCAGAGGGCAGGCGTGCCAGGGACGGCTGTTCACCAGTTCTTTTTGTCTATTGCGAGGGTTGCATGGGAGTTGTCGACTTTCTGTTCGGAAGGCCGCTTGCTTCCAGCGAGGACCGGGGGCAAAGGATCACATCGGCGCAGGGCGTCCCAACCTTCGGCCTGGACGCTTTAAGTTCGGCTGCCTATGGTCCGGAAGCGGCGCTGACAATTCTTTTGCCCCTTGGCGTGATGGGCGTCCGCTATATCGTTCCCCTGACCACCGCGATTATCGTATTGCTGACGATCGTGTACTTCAGCTACCGCCAGACCATCGCTGCCTATCCAACCGGCGGGGGCTCGTACACGGTGGCCAAGGAGAACCTGGGGCGCAGGGCCGGTTTGCTGGCGGCTTCGGCGCTCATGACCGACTATTTGCTGAACGTTGCCGTGGGAATCTCGGCTGGGATCGGGGCGCTGGTCTCGGCCGTGCCTTCGCTACAGAAGTACACCCTGCCGCTGTGTCTGCTGGTGCTGGCAATCCTGACGGTGGTGAACTTGCGGGGAGTGCGCGAAGCAGGTTCGGCTTTCCTGGCGCCCACATACTTATTTGTAGGCACGCTGGGCGTGGTTATCGCGCTCGGTCTCTATCGGGTTCTCACCACGGGCGGTCATCCGCAGCCATTGGCGGCGCCCCAAATCGCGCCCGCGGCAACCGAGGGAGTTGGATTATGGCTGCTGCTGAAGGCATTCGCGAGCGGCTGCACGGCGCTGACCGGAGTGGAAGCGGTGAGTAATGGGGTGCAGGCGTTCCGCGAGCCGGTAGTGCCGGCAGCCCGCAAGACCTTGACGATAATTATCGTGATCCTGATAGGCCTGCTGGGAGGCATTGCCGCCCTGGTGTATTACTACGGCATTGCGGCGACAGATCCGGGCCAGGCCGGTTACCAGAGCGTTTTGTCGATGGTGGCCGCGGCGGTGGTCGGCAAGGGCGCGTTCTACGATTTCACGATGTTTTCCGTGTTGCTGGTGCTTTGCCTTTCGGCGAACACCTCGTTCGCGGATTTTCCACGGTTGTGCCGCGCCGTGGCGGCCGACGATTACCTGCCGCACTCGCTGGCGTCCCGCGGCCGGCGCCTGGTGTACTCAGAGGGCATCTGGGTTCTGGCGGTCTTTGCCGGGGGCTTGCTCATCCTGTTTGGCGGCGTGACCGACCGTCTGATTCCGCTGTTTGCAGTGGGAGCATTTCTGGCCTTCACCCTGTCGCAAGCCGGCATGGTGGCGCACTGGCGGAAAACCAAGGGCGCGGCGGCAATCCATAGCATGCTGATCAACGGGCTGGGGGCGGTGGCGACCGGGATCACGGTCTTGGTGGTGGTGGCTGCAAAGTTTGCCGAAGGCGCCTGGGTGGTGGTGCTATTGCTGCCGGCCGCCATTTTGTTGATGACGCGTGTTAATCGCCACTATCGGCGGGTGGCGCGGGAATTGGAAGCCAAAGAGCTGCGGATTCCGCTGAAGCTGCACCCTCCGATCGTGATTGTGCCCATGGAGCGATGGAACGCGGCCGCGCAGAAGGCGCTGCGGTTTGCCATGACTTTGTCGCCAGAGGTGCAAGTCGTGCATGTCACCTGTGACGAGGACGACAGCCTTCCTGGCCAGTGGCAGAGCGCGGTTGAACAGCCAGCGCGGGAAACCGGGGCGCCTTTGCCGAGACTGGTGACCTTGCGTTCACCGTACCGCATGGTGTTGCAGCCTCTGGTGGACTACGTGCTAAAGGTGGAGAAGGAGAACCATAATCGCACCATCGCGGTTGTCATCTCCGTGATGGTGGAGCGGCATTGGTACCATTATTTCCTGCACAACCAACG
>JBEKQR010000411.1:0-4074 GCA_049519515.1 Candidatus Korobacteraceae bacterium | reverse complement strand
CTCGCTTTCCCTGCTGCACGCCGAACAGCGCGGCCCGACTCCTCAGGAAATGGACGTGCTGCTCGCTCTGGCGCACCTGGCGACCCTGGCAATCACGCACACCGACCTGCAAAATGAGTTGTTCCATCGCGCCCACCACGATTCCCTGACGCAGCTGCCGAATCGCAGACTGTGCGAGGAGAGGACCGGCGAGGCGATTGCCCGCGCCAGGCGGCACCAGCGCAAAGTCGGCATGCTCTGCATCGACTTGGACGAGTTCAAGCAGGTGAACGATCTGCACGGACACGAGGCTGGCGACTTTCTGCTGCAAACCATCGCCGTACGGCTCATCGGCCGCTTGCGCGCCACCGACACCCTGGCGCGCCTTGGAGGAGACGAATTCCTCGTCGTCGTGGACGACATTCGCGAGGGTGAAGACCTGGAGAAAGTGGCCGAATCGTTGCGCACCACCATCGCCGAGCCGGTTCGCTTCAAGAACGCGCTGCTGCGCATCACGGCCAGCATCGGCGGCGCCCTTTATCCGAATGACGGCAAGACCACCGAGGAGCTGAAGCAGCACGCCGACCATGCCATGTACCGCGCCAAAGAGCGCGGGCGCAACACCTTCCAGATGTTTTCCGTGGAGTTGAGCGAACGGCTGGCCCGGCGCCGGCAGCTCGAGGGTTACCTGCGTGACGCCCTCGATCAGCATGGATTTGAGCTCTATTATCAGCCGCAGTACACGCTCAAGCGCGAGCTGATCGGCCTGGAGGCGCTACTGCGTTTCCGCGCCGCGCCGTTACAAGCCATCTCGCCGGCCGAGTTCATTCCCGTGGCCGAGCAGACCGGGCTCATTCTGGAAGTGGGGGAGTGGGTAGTCCGCAGTGTCTGCCGGCAGGGCAAGGAATGGCTGGACCAAGGTTTCGCCCCGGTCCGTCTCTCGATCAACATCTCGCCGCTGGAGCTGGTGCAGGACCGTTTCGCGGAGCGGGTGGCGGAGGCCATCCACGACAGCGGCTTCGACCCGAAGTATCTGCAGATCGAGGTTACCGAGACGGCCGTCATGAGCAACATGGAAGAAGCCGGCCTCCATCTGCAACAGCTTGAACGCCTGGGAGTGGCGGTTTCGGTGGATGATTTTGGCACCGGCCATTCTTCATTGAGTTACCTGCACCGGCTGCCCATCGACTCGATCAAGGTCGATAGCTCCTTCGTGCGCCAGATCACCCATTGCGATGAGAGCGCGGCCATCGTGCGCGCCATAGTGGCCATGGCTAACAGCCTGGGCTTGCAGGTCATCGCCGAAGGCGTCGAAACCGAGGACCAACTATCCGCCGTCGCCAAGCTCGGATGCCAGTTCGTCCAGGGCTATGTTTTCTCGCAGCCGCTCGCCATTGAGGCAATCCCCGCCATACTGGCGGCGCGGGCGCGTCCGGGAGCGGAGACACCTGCCAGCATCCCACCCCGCGCAGCGCCTGTGGAAGCTGTTGCCGCGCGCCAGCCCAGAGTGGCGGCCGGCTAGTAAAAAGAACGTAGCGCTGGTCTCCAAAGAAACAGAGCAAAGTAGATTTAGAGGGATAATCTCGGCCAGGAGGCCGCCTTGGGGCCTATCGATTCCCGGTGCCTGCCGCCAAGGCGCGCTCCTCGGGCGACATCTGCCGCCAGACGATCTGACGATTGGTGGAGACCCATTCGTTTGCCGGATCGGACTGAAGCGCCTGGGAAAACCAGCGGTAGGCTGTTACCCGGTCCTGCGGAACGCATTTCCCGGTGGAATAGAGCGCGCCCAGCTTGCTGCTCGCCCGCGCGTTTCCCTTTTGCGCCGCTGAACGCAGCAGCACCAGTCCCTGGCCGCAATTGGGCGGCACTCCCTGCCCGTAGATGTACATCTCGCCCAGGCGCACCTGGGCGTCGGTGTTGCCATGGGAAATGGCGCGCCAGAGAAGAGCCCGCGCCAGATCCCCGTTGGAGGTTGCCAGCGCCAGCCGGTACTCGCTTTCCCCGGCGGCAGTCGTCGCCGGCAAATGCTCAGGAGGCCTTGGCAGGCCCGTCTTTACATTTGCGGTGGGCTGGCCATACGGCTCCGTGTCGCGCTGTGGCAGCTCACGCGCTGGCGGCGCTCCTTGCGATTGCGCCGCTGGGTCTTTATATTGCCCTCGCACAGTAATCGTTGAGCGTGGCTGGATGGCAGCAGCGCCGGCGGCGTTCACGCCGGGGCGTGAAGCCGCATCCGCAGACGCAAGGGCAGTTTCCGACGGCGCCGGCTGCGCCTTTGCTTGCGGAAGTTTTTCCGAACTGTCCGCTGAGGCGGCCTGCGCGCTCTGCTGCGGAGAAACAGATTGCGCGTTGGCTGCCTGGCTTGCGGAAGGCTGAGCCTGCATCTGCTGGCCGGAGTCCGCAATGGACTCCGTCTCTTCTTCGTCTGCCGCAGCGGGAGGTGGTGCGGGACGGTCACTGGTAAGCGCCGAAGTGGCGCTTGCGGGAGTGGACTCGACTGCCGCGCCAGGCGAATTATCTGCTCCAGCCTGGACAGCCTCCAGTGCCTGCTTATCTTCCGGCCCGGGAGACGCCGAGAGCGGCGCGTTGTTGGCGGCCACAGTCCGGTTTCCTTCTCCCCTGAATTTCCGCAGATATCCCGCGGCGAGGTCGGCGTAGTGCATTCCGGCCGCGCGAACCGGAGTCCAGTACCGCATGCCGGCCACGCGAACCGGAGTCCAGTACTGCAATCCAACCTGGCGAACCTGTGCCCAGTGCTTTAACTCCATCTGGGGAAGGTATGCCCGGTAGCTGATCGCCGCCAGCATGATCAGGGCGCTCAAGACGCCAGCCACCACATAGCGGACCAGATGCCTGCGCGGCGGTTCTTCTTCAAAGTCGATTACCCGGGCGTCGGCAGCCAGCCCAAGAAATGAGGGACCAGCAATGCAGGAATCTCCCGCATGTGATTCCTGGAAGCCGCTGAGAGGCGACCACTCCGCCGCCGAGCTTCCCGTAAGGGGCGCTGCCACATTGGGGGAGGCGGGAACGCCGGAGCCCTGGTCTCCCGATACGCCTACAAGGGGCGCATGGTCATTGCTACTGGGCGTGCCGGCAGACCCAACTATGGGCTCTTGTGAGACGGACTGAGAGCCTGCGCCGGCGGGAAATTCGGCGGCAGCAGGCTTCCCTGTTTCGACGCCTGCCGGGACCGCCGGAACCCCAGGCTCCCCTGCGATTGCAGAATCGGCTGGCGCAGGACAAGACTGCCCCGGTTTGCGCTCTGCATAACGGCCGAGGTCGTCGCGAAGGACCACCAGCAGCATTCCGCATTGGCCGCAGAAGCGGTTTCGCTCGGAATTCTCTTCCCGGCAAACTGGACACCGCACGGCAACCTCCACGGAAACCGAGATACGGGATTAGATGCAACTCGGCGGGATCGAAGACTGCAGATTGAAGATTTCAAGGCTCGCTTCGTCCGGAAGCCGCGCTCACGGCTTCCCTGGCAGGCGGCAATGGCGCCGGCGATCGTTTTGCACGACCTTTCAGCAGTGCCGATATGATTCTGTAACCGAGCAGGATGGCGAGAATGGTGGCGTAGATCAGCGGCTGGCGAACGTCTTTCTTGACCAGCCAATAGAAATGGATGGCCCCGGCGGCGGCGCTGAAATAGATAAGCCGGTGGAGCTTCTGCCAGCGGCGTCCCAGGCGGCGTATGGCGCTCTGGGTCGAGGTAAGGGCCAGCGGAACCAGCATCAGAAAGGCCGCGCTTCCCATGGTGATGAACGGACGCTTGGCGATGTCCTTCACCATCGCATGCCAATTGAAAAACTGGTCGAGCCACACGTAGGTCAGCATGTGCAGCGTCGCGTAGAGGAATGCGAAAAGCCCCAGCATTCGCCGGTACTGTATGAGCCACAGCAGGCCCGTGATCCGCCGCAAGGGGGTCACGGCCAGGGTAACGAGCAGGAGGGTCAGGGTCCAAAGCCCGGTCTGGTGGGTGATGCGTGCGATCGGGTTGGCCCCCAGGTCGCCGGTCAGCCCTTGAACGACCAGGCGCAGCAGGGGTAGCAGGCAAAGAACGAAAACGGTTGGTTTGAGGATTTTATTTCGCATTTA